>JACJYS010000004.1 GCA_020635995.1 Chitinophagales bacterium
AAATGAATGAAATTATAAAACAGTAAACAGACAAATTAGTATGCTCCTAAAAGTGAAAATACTTTAGGAAAACTAAAATTGAGCATACATTAATTTGTCCTCGTCTGTTTTATAACATTTTAGTGTTTTTGATTACAGTCTTGATCTTTTGTTACTTTTGTATCAAGACAAAAGTAAAAGAATACAAACTGTAATTCAAATTATACCGATTATGAATATATAATAGTCCAATATCGGCTACGCCTTATTGTACTAAATATATTGCTATATCGGCATTTACCATTGTAAAATACAAAATAGTTTAGACTATTTTGTATTGACAATTGGTATTACTTAAACGTTCCAAGATGCTATCTTAAAATATAAATCATTGATATAATAACGGATAGTCAGGAATAATTGAATATTTAGAAGGAAAACTACCTTATCAATTTAATTTTTTGTACTACATCAAATTTTTGTCCGTCTTTTCCGCTGGCTCGCAGTTTTAGTAGGTAAATTCCACTTTCTATTTCTTTGTTTTTAAAAGTTCCATTCCAGCTTTCGTTGGTATTTGTTCCTTTAAATAATAATTCGCCCCAGCGACTGAATATTTCAAAATTTACAGTTCTTAAATCTTTGCCATAAATTTTAAAAAGGTCGTTTTGTCCATCATTGTTTGGCGTAAAAGCGTTCGGAATATTTAAAGTAGAAAAGTAATTAACTAAAACATTAATGGTATCAATAGTTGTGCAACCGGAGTTTTCGTCTGTTATTTCAATATAAAAACTTGTAGGGTCAGATGCTGTTAACTCATTATTAGAACAAGGATTATAACATGTGTCATTATTTATATTATTCCAAATAGTGTAGGAGTAATTGTTGTTTCCAATAATGCTAAAAGGGAATATTTCGCCAGAATTTATGGTTACATTGTTGGGTGTTACAGTAAAATTTGATCGTTGTATTTTGTATAATCTTGCTACTGTTGAATCACAAGCATATTCACTTTGATTTTCTACAGTTATTTCAATTATCGTATCTTTTGTTATCCAATTTCCAAATTGTAAAATAGAATCACACCTTATAATGGTATCTCTACCGTATTTTGGATTAGTAACTGAAAAAGTTATTGTTGAGTCTTTATCTGCTAAACATGAGTTCGGTTTTGATACGGTGTAGGTAATACTATATGTTCCTAATTTACCAATAGTGTTAAATTGATTGCCATTTTCTACATCTCCACTCCACGTTCCATTTTGAGTAGCTACATTGCTTAAAAAACCGTTTAAATTTAAGATGCCATAGTCGTTGCAAAGTTCAGAGGGGAGAGACCAATAGGGTTTTAGTGTATTAACAGGAGCATTGCAACCAGTATTATAGTAAGTAGGAGTTCCCAAGGTGTCAAAATCTACAGCACCACCATCGCCACCTATTAAATTTGTAGGAAGATAAGTAACGGTTTGAGATTGAGAGCAGTTTCCGCTATAACTAACGGTTAAACTTCGTGGTGTGTTTGCCAAATTGCTAAAGTGTCCGGATGTATTTCCTGCACATTGATACATTATATAAATAGTGTCGTCTAATCCTTCAAAAGAATTTGCTGTAATTAGCATATCTGTAGAACTGACTATGATTACTTTTTCATTAGCGGGTATTATTCCTGCCGGTGGTTCTAATAAAAAGCCACAACTGTTTTGAATGGTATTATTTAACTGAGCAGTTAAATTAGCATCGGCACACCAAGATAAAAATGAGTTGTTGGGCCAGTCAAAATCCAACTGGTTGATACTAATATCTGTATAAGTTTTAAGCGTAACCATTTCATTAGCACCTTCGGGGTCGCCACAAGCATCGGCTAAAATAGTTTCTATGCTAAAGCATTGTGCAAAAGCTACTTTAACACATAAAAATGAACTTAAAATAAGGAAATAGAATAATTTCATTAGATAATATAACGAACCACAAAGTTATAAAATATCTAAATGTCTATTTTTTATAAGTTTAATTGTCTTTTAAAATTTAGGACAATTAACAAATTCTCTATATCTACTTTTTTGTGTGCGAATAGTGTAAATAACATACAACTCGGGTCCTCCCATAAAAGTGGCTGCATTTCTAAGGTCAGAAACAGTTATATCATAAGCAAAACCTACGTCTAATGCTTCGTATTCAAACCGAGCACCTAAAATAAATGCATCACTTCCAAAAGATTTTTGTTCGTAAGCCGATAATCTATATTGCCCACCTACATAAAAAGCGGTATAGCTTCTTGTATTTAACAAAAACTGTACGTAAGAACCAAAAACTAATTCAGTATGAGGCCCTTGTTTTTGGAATAGTAATGTGGGCATTATAGAAACAATATCTCCTTTAAGCTGCAATTTACCACTGGCGTGAGCTGTAAATTTTCTAAATAATCTATCGTCTCCATTGCCATTAAAACTAACATTAGGTTGAGCTAAATGAGTAGCTGCAAAACCAACATTTAAGGCATGTTTATTGTCAAAATTGGCAAAATAATTTAATCCTGCTCCTACATCAAATATTATTTTACTATTATAAGCACCAAAATCTATGGGGTCAGTATTGCTATTAATTTCAAACAGGTTTCCAAAAATCAAATTTTGCAGATTAATTTGTTTAGAATAATAACTACCTAAAATACCGAGACTTAAAAAGTGTTTTTTTCTATTATTTCCCAGTTTTTGGGTGTAGGAGATAGGTAAACTTATTCCCATATTTTTAAATTCTCCGGTACTTTCCGTATCATAATAAAAACCAAGACCTGTACCAATAAAATTTCCGTTCAATTTGTTTCGCCATAAATTGGCATCAACAGAAACGGCATAAGTGGTAAAGGTGGCTTGCTGAAACCATTGGTTTCTATAATTGGCGGCAAACCTTACATTGTCGTCAAATAAACCACTTAAAGCAGGATTGAGATTAACTGGCGAACCCCAATACTGCGAGAAATGAAAATCTTGAGCATTAACATTACTCACTAAAATAAAACCAAAAACTAAGTATGCAATTAACTTTTTCATATTATCTCACCAATTTAATTTTTTGAACAATTTCATATTTCTGTCCGTCAGCACCTGCGGCTCTAATAACGGCCATATATATTCCTGACTCAACAGGCAATCCGTTAAATACGCCATCCCAACCTTCGGTTAAGATATTGGTTATAAACATTCTACCTCCCCAACGGTCAAATATCTCTAATTGATATTCTACAATATCTTCGCCATAACATCTGTAAATATCATTTTCCCCATCACCATTAGGAGTAAAGATATTAGGTACGTTAAATGCTGAATTATAGATTAGATTTACTATCATGGTATCAGATACAATACAACCGGTAGTGTCATCTGTAATAGTAAAGTAATAGTACGTTCTAATTTCTGTAGGAGATACTTCAAATTCTGCACAATCACTTTCGCAAGCTGTACCATCGCTGGCTATCCATCCAAAACTTAAATGACCATTATCATTGTCTATATAATATGGCACATCAGTACCTGAATTAACAGAAACTTCATCAGGAATTACGCCAAAGTTAATATCGTAAAGTAATACCGTTTGTGTGTGTGTAGAATCACAACCATTACTTAAAATTGTAGAACTAACATTTTCTCCAACATTTGATGCAAAACAAGTATAAATTGTATCTGTAGTAGAAACACTATAGTTAATTGTTAAATTTAAAGTAATAGTAGAATCACAACCATTAGTACCCAATATAGTATGAGTGGCAGTATTATTACTTGAAGTGTATGTATTACCATTTATCCAAGTATAAGAATCACAGGCTGTTATTGTATCTATTGAACTTGTACTATTATTTATGGTTAAATCAAGCGTTATTATAGAATCGCAACCTATACTGTTTGGTACAATATGAGTGGCAGTATTATTACTTGAAGTATAAGTATTTCCGTCAATCCATGTATAAGAATCACAGGCAGTAATTTCATCTGTAAATGTAGAACTATTGTTTATAGTTAAGTTAACAGTATGCGTAGAATCACAACCGTAAATAGTTGTATCATTTATAGTGATAGCTTGAGAACTAAAGTACCAAGTTCCATTAATATTAGCAGAATCACATTCAGTAATATTTTCGCTTGTAGCGGTAGAATTATTGATAGTTACATCTACATAATGCGTAGAATCGCAACCGTGAATAGTGGTATCGCTAAACGTTAAAGATTGTGTATTGAAATACCAGTTACCATTAACATTAGCAGAATCACAAGCTACAACAGTATCAAAAGTTTCCGTAGAATAATTAATAGTTACATCAACATAATGAGTAGAATCGCAACCGTGAATAGTGGTATCGTTTATAGTAACAGGTTGAGAAGTAAAATACCAATTTCCATTAACCATAGCGGAATCGCAAGCTACAATAGTATCAAAAGTTTCAGTAGAATAATTAATAGTTACATCAACATAATGTGTAGAATCACAACCGTGAATAGTGGTATCGTTAATAGTAACAGGTTGAGAAGTAAAATACCAAGTTCCATTAACATTAGCAGAATCACAAGCTACAATAGTATCGTAAGTTTCCGTAGAATAATTAATAGTTACATCAACATAATGCGTAGAATCACAGCCATTAACCGTAGTATCACTAAACGTTAAAGATTGCGTATTGAAATACCAGTTGCCGTTAACCATAGCGGAATCGCAAGCTATAACAGTATCAAAAGTTTCGGTAGAATAATTAATAGTTACATTGTACGTAATTATACTATCACAACCGTTAGCTGCTTGTCCAATTAAAGTATCATTGAAAGAAGTATTAGCGAAATACCAATTTGATACAAGTTGTATAGAATCACAAGTGGTGGTATCAATAGTATTAAATGCCGTAGGTATAAGTTGAGTGTAAACGGTATGTAATGAATCGCAGCCATATTGATTTAAGTATGGAGTTGTTACATATCCAGTATCACTCGGGTTACAAGATGTAATAGTTTCAAATGTAGAATCAACTGGATTAACATAAATAGTCATGGTGTCAAAACTTGAACAACCGGCACTACTTATTAACTCTAAAGTATATTGTGTAGTAGCAGTAGGGAAGAAGTTAGGACTTTGAGCATTAGGATTATCCAAAGAATTTGCTGGCGACCAATTATAAGTAACTCCGGATAAAGGAGCAGTTATTGAAATGGTATCGCCATAGCAAATAGTGTCATCTTCTAAAGCAATGTAATCTAATTTTTTCACTCTTACGCGGTGTTCATTATAGGCTCCACCTGTAGCAGCGGTAACGCCCCAATAAACTGTTGGATTACCACCAAAGATATTATTTACAATATCTCCGGTATAAGATATTCTTAAATCACCATCAAAATAAACTTCAAAAACCATAGTAGTAGGATTCCAAGTTATTTCTACATCATGATAAGCACAATCTTCAATATTAGCAGATGTTGCTGTTGCCGTTACTGGTCCAGATAAGTTATCAGCTGTAGCGTGATTTAAATTTCCGTTTTGTTGTATGGCAATATGGTCATCTGCTAAATCGGAAGAAGCGGTATTTTCATAAGTATCAAATTCAACGCCCAAAGAAGGTACAATGCCTCCATATCCCATACCTCCGCCACTTACACCTATATTAGTATTATTTTGTTGCAGTACAAATACTAAGCCGTCCGCTCCGGCATCATCACACCCAAAGAACAATTCAAAACTTAAATCAAATTCTTGTGTTAAGTCAATAGCATTAGTAAACCAAATAGAACCGTAATCTGAAAATTGATTTTCAGTTAATGAAAACGTATTTCCATCCATTTGATAGGCATTACCGTCTAAATTCATTTCACTAAATGATAATGGAGAATTTGTTATGTCTATTATTGTTGTATGCACAGAATCACATATTGCTGTAGGATAGGTATCTACAACTGTATCTTCTTGATAATACCATGTCCCGTTAAAGTATAAGGAATCACAGGCGTTAATGGTGTCATAAGTATAAGTAGTGTAATTAATAGTTACATCATAAGTAACAATACTATCGCAACCGTTATTAGCCGCTCCCGGCATTGTATCAATAACTGTAGTATCAGCATAATACCAATTGCTTAATAAACTTATAGAATCGCAAGCCGTTACATTTTCAGTATGATATGAAGTTGGAATTAATGTAGTATGAACAATGTGGGTAGAATCGCAACCATTTTGATTAGTGTAAGTAGTTGAAACTACGCCTGTATCACTCGGATTGCATGAAGTAGCATTTTCATAAGTTGTATCTAAAGGATTAACATAAATAGTCATAGTGTCAAAACTTGAACAACCGGCACTACTTATTAACTCTAAAGTATATTGCGTAGTAGTA
Source organism: Chitinophagales bacterium (assembly GCA_020635995.1). NCBI lineage: Bacteria > Pseudomonadati > Bacteroidota > Chitinophagia > Chitinophagales > Chitinophagales bacterium. Next base: position 6,344 of record JACJYS010000004.1, read on the forward strand.
GTAGGGAAGAAGTTAGGACTTTGAGCATTAGGATTATCCAAAGAATTTGTAGGCGACCAATTATAAGTAACTCCGGATAAAGGAGCAGTTATTGAAATGGTATCTCCAATGCAAATAGTGTCATCTTCTAAAGCAATGTAATCTAATTTTTTCACACGAACTTGATGTTCATTACTTTCATTTCCTGTTGCTGCAGTAATGCCCCAATAAACTGTAGGATTGCCACTAAAAACGGTATTGACAATATCTCCTGTGTAAGAAGTTCTTAAATTACCGTCAAAATAAACTTCAAACACCATTGTACTTGCATTCCAAATTATTTCAACGTTATGGAATACACAATCTTCAATATTCGTTGAAGAAGAAGAAGCTTGTACAGGACCAGATATAGTATTAGTTGTTCCGTGATTTACATCTCCATTTTGTAAAATAGCTATGTGGTCATCGCTTGGGTCATTCGTATTTGTGTATGTGTCAAATTCAACACCAATAGAAGGAACAATTCCATCGTATCCCATGCCAAATCCACTACTTCCAATATTGGTATTATTTTGTTGAAGAACGAAAACCATACCATCTGCACCACTGTCATTACACCCAAAGAATAGTTCAAAACTTAAATCAAAAGATTGTGTTAAATCAATAGCATTGGTAAACCAAATAGAACCATAATCCCAATTTTGATTTTCAGTTAAGGAGAACGTGTTGCCATTCATTTGGTAGGCATTTCCGTCTAAATTCATTTCACTAAATGATAATGGAGAATTACTTATATCTATAATAGTTGTATGCACAGAATCACATATTGCTGTAGGATAGGTATCTACAACCGTATCTTCTTGATAATACCATGTTCCGTTAAAGAATAAGGAATCACAGGCGTTAATGGTGTCATAAGTATAAGTAGTGTAATTAATAGTTACATCATAAGTAACAATACTATCGCAACCGTTAGTGGCAGCTCCCGACATTGTATCAATAACTATAGTATCGGCATAATACCAATTGCTTAATAAACTTACAGAATCACAAGCCGTTACATTTTCTGTATGATACGAAGTTGGAATCAACGATGTTTGAACAACATAAATAGAATCGCAACCATATTGATTAGCGTAAGTAGTTGAAACGACCCCTGTATCGTTTGGATTACACGAAGTAGTAGCAATATATACTGAATCTAAATTATTTACTGTTAAATCTAAAATAACAATAGAATCGCAACCCATGCTATTCTGTACAGTATCGTTATAATAACCTGCTGTGTTTACATATTCATCATTAAAATAAACAGAATCATTAGCACAAATAGTTTGATAGATAGTATCTTGATTAGGTGGTGGCGGTGGATTGGTAGACGATTGAGCTAAGAAGCCGGCATAACCCGGAGTTGAGTATATTTCAAATATGATATTGTTGTTTCCTGCTTGCCAATCATTGCAGAAAGAAAGAGATAAAATAGATGAACTACTAAACCCACCTGTATTTGGTGTAAATGTTCCATAAGGAGATTGAGGTACACCATTTACATAAATTTCTGTAATGGTATTATCTGAGAAAACGTCAAGATTTAAACAGAAATTATTTAATAAACAATCTTCACAAGGCAGTTCAAAGTCGGCTTGGTAGAAGAATGATTGATTTACAGAATGCGAACCGTCATTATTGTGTGAAATCCAAGTGGCATCCGGCCAAGGACTTGAATAATAAACAGCAGGTGTAGTTGTCATCACTACCGCAGGATTATAAACACCATTTAGTGTAGTTGTTGAAACTGTCCATAATAAATCTTGTGAGCCACCTGGAAGTGTACCGCCCATTCCGTCAGAACCAGTATTGAAATCTGATGAGCTTGGAGGGCTTATTGTAGAGCTGTTTATAGTAATGTTGTATTGGGCAATAGAATCACAACCATTAGCAGCTTGTCCAAATAAGGTATCGTTATAAACCTGACTACTTGTAAACCAATTACCATTAATCAAAATAGAATCACAAGCACTTGTATCAATGGTTGTTATAGGTGTAGGCAATAAAGTTGTAGTAACAGCATGCGTAGAATCACAACCGTATTGATTGTTTGTAGTAGTATAAACTACACCTACGTCAGCCGGATTACACGAAGTGGCAGTTGCAAACGTAGAGTCTGAATAGTTGATAACAAGATTATAGTTTACTAAAGAATCGCAACCATTAGCAGAGCCACCAATTATTGTATCTACAAAAGACGTATCAGCATAATACCAATTACTTAGCACAAAAGTAGAATCACAATCAGTTGTATTTACGGTTGAAGATGAATAAGGAGCTAAAGAAGTATAAACCGTATGCATAGAATCACAACCGTTTACATTTTGGTAAGGTGTAGTTGCAAAACCTGTATCAGCAGGATTGCACGAAGTAGTATTAGCAAACGTAGAATCCGAAAAATTAATTATTAAGGTATCAATTAAAATTACATCACAACCAAAATCACTTCCTCCCACATTCACATTATAAACAACTTGAGAATTATAATACCATGTACTATTGAATAAAATTGAATCACAGCCTGTTTGAGTAGCATGAATAATGGTATCATTAGAATGAATAACCAAATCTGTATAATGAATAGAATCGCACCCATTTGAGTTCATTCCCAAAAATGTATCAATTACCATTTGGGTATTATAATACCATGTACCATTTATCTGAGAAGAATCACAAGCATCTAAATATTCATAAGTGGAATCTGTGAGTAATAAAGTAGTGGTAACTGTATGTACGGAATCACAACCAAATTGATTACTTGTAATGGTATTAACTACTCCTGTATCCAAATAATTGCAGGAAGTAACAGTTTCAAACGTAGAATCCGAATAGTTGATAACAAGGTTGTAAGTAACCAAAGAATCGCAACCATTAGCAGAGCCACCAATTATTGTATCTACAAAAGAAGTATCAGCATAATACCAATTACTTAATACAAAAGTAGAATCACAATCAGTTGTATTAACTGTTGAAGACGAATAAGGTGCTAAAGCGGTATAAACTGTATGCGTAGAATCACATCCGTTTACATTGGTAAACAACGAAGTAGCATAACCCGTATCGGCAGGCAAGCAAGAAGTAGCGTTAGCAAACGTAGAATCTCCAAAAAGAATAGTAATATTAAAAGGTGTAATAGAATCACAACCATTAGAAGCACCGCCAATAATCGTATCATTCACGGTCTGATTAGTAGTGTACCAAGTTCCCGAAATATTAACAGAATCACAACCCGAAGTATCTACAGCAGCAGCCGTAATAGGCGATAAGATAATCACATTAAAAGGCGTAATAGAATCACAACCGTTAGCAGCACCGCCAATAATTGTGTCATTTACGGTTTGATTAGCGGAATACCAAGTACCTGCAATATTAACGGAATCACAACCGGCAGTATCCACAGCCGTAGCTGTAATAGGCGATAAGATAATCACATTAAAAGGCGTAATAGAATCACAACCGTTAGCAGCACCGCCAATAATTGTGTCATTTACGGTTTGATTAGCGGAATACCAAGTACCTGCAATATTAACGGAATCACAACCGGCAGTATCCACAGCCGTAGCTGTAATAGGCGATAAGATAATCACATTAAAAGGCGTAATAGAATCACAACCGTTAGCAGCACCGCCAATAATTGTGTCATTTACGGTTTGATTAGCGGAATACCAAGTTCCCGAAATATTAACGGAATCACAGCCTGCCGTATCCACAGCCGTAGCCGTAATAGGGGAAAGAATAATCACATTAAAAGGCGTAATAGAATCACAACCATTAGCAGCACCGCCAATAATTGTGTCATTTACGGTTTGATTAGTAGTGTACCAAGTTCCTGAAATATTAACAGAATCGCAACCTGAGGTATCTACAGCCGTAGCGGTAATAGGCGATAAGATAATCACATTAAAAGGCGTAATAGAATCACAACCATTAGAAGCACCGCCAATAATTGTATCATTCACGGTTTGATTAGCAGAATACCAAGTTCCCGAAATATTAACGGAATCGCAACCGGCAGTATCTACAGCAGCAGCGGTAATAGGCGATAAGATAATCACATTAAAAGGTGTAATAGAATCACAGCCATTAGAAGCACCGCCAATAATCGTGTCATTTACCGTTTGATTAGTGGTGTACCAAGTTCCCGAAATATTAACGGAATCACAACCCGAAGTATCTACAGTAGCAGCCGTAATAGGCGATAAAATAGTAATATTATAAGGCGTAATAGAATCACAACCATTAGAAGCACCGCCAATAATCGTGTCATTCACGGTTTGATTAGCGGAATACCAAGTACCTGCAATATTAACGGAATCGCAACCTGCCGTATCCACAGTAGTAGCTGTAATAGGCGATAAGATAATCACATTAAAAGGCGTAATAGAATCACAACCATTAGAAGCACCGCCAATAATTGTGTCATTTACGGTTTGATTAGCGGAATACCAAGTTCCTGAAATATTAACAGAATCGCAACCCGAAGTATCTACAGTAGCAGCCGTAATAGGCGATAAGATAATAATATTATAAGGCGTAATAGAATCACAACCATTAGAAGCACCGCCAATAATTGTGTCATTTACGGTTTGATTAGCGGAATACCAAGTACCTGCAATATTAACGGAATCACAACCTGAGGTATCTACAGCCGTAGCGGTAATAGGCGATAAGATAATCACATTAAAAGGCGTAATAGAATCACAACCATTAGAAGCACCGCCAATAATTGTATCATTCACGGTTTGATTAGCAGAATACCAAGTTCCCGAAATATTAACGGAATCGCAACCGGCAGTATCTACAGCAGCAGCGGTAATAGGCGATAAGATAATCACATTAAAAGGTGTAATAGAATCACAGCCATTAGAAGCACCGCCAATAATCGTGTCATTTACCGTTTGATTAGTGGTGTACCAAGTTCCCGAAATATTAACGGAATCACAACCCGAAGTATCTACAGTAGCAGCCGTAATAGGCGATAAAATAGTAATATTATAAGGCGTAATAGAATCACAACCATTAGAAGCACCGCCAATAATCGTGTCATTCACGGTTTGATTAGCGGAATACCAAGTACCTGCAATATTAACGGAATCGCAACCTGCCGTATCCACAGTAGTAGCTGTAATAGGCGATAAGATAATCACATTAAAAGGCGTAATAGAATCACAACCATTAGAAGCACCGCCAATAATTGTGTCATTTACGGTTTGATTAGCGGAATACCAAGTTCCTGAAATATTAACAGAATCGCAACCCGAAGTATCTACAGTAGCAGCCGTAATAGGCGATAAGATAATAATATTATAAGGCGTAATAGAATCACAACCATTAGAAGCACCGCCAATAATTGTGTCATTTACGGTTTGATTAGCGGAATACCAAGTACCTGCAATATTAACGGAATCACAACCGGCAGTATCCACAGCCGTAGCTGTAATAGGCGATAAGATAATCACATTAAAAGGCGTAATAGAATCACAACCGTTAGCAGCACCGCCAATAATTGTGTCATTTACGGTTTGATTAGCGGAATACCAAGTACCTGCAATATTAACGGAATCACAACCGGCAGTATCCACAGCCGTAGCTGTAATAGGCGATAAGATAATCACATTAAAAGGCGTAATAGAATCACAACCGTTAGCAGCACCGCCAATAATTGTGTCATTTACGGTTTGATTAGCGGAATACCAAGTACCTGCAATATTAACGGAATCACAACCGGCAGTATCCACAGCCGTAGCTGTAATAGGCGATAAGATAATCACATTAAAAGGCGTAATAGAATCACAACCATTAGCAGCACCGCCAATAATTGTGTCATTTACGGTTTGATTAGTAGTGTACCAAGTTCCTGAAATATTAACAGAATCGCAACCTGAGGTATCTACAGCCGTAGCGGTAATAGGCGATAAGATAATCACATTAAAAGGCGTAATAGAATCACAACCATTAGAAGCACCGCCAATAATTGTATCATTCACGGTTTGATTAGCAGAATACCAAGTTCCCGAAATATTAACGGAATCGCAACCGGCAGTATCTACAGCAGCAGCGGTAATAGGCGATAAGATAATCACATTAAAAGGTGTAATAGAATCACAGCCATTAGAAGCACCGCCAATAATCGTGTCATTTACCGTTTGATTAGTGGTGTACCAAGTTCCCGAAATATTAACGGAATCACAACCCGAAGTATCTACAGTAGCAGCCGTAATAGGCGATAAGATAGTAATATTAAAAGGTGTAATAGAATCACAACCATTAGAAGCCCCACCAATAATCGTGTCATTTACCGTTTGATTAGTAGAGTACCAAGTACCGGAAATATTAACGGAATCACAACCAGCCGTATCCACAGCCGTAGCCGTAATAGGGGATAAGATAGTAATATTAAAAGGCGTAATAGAATCACAACCATTAGAAGCACCGCCAATAATCGTGTCATTTACCGTTTGATTAGTAGTGTACCAAGTTCCTGAAATATTAACAGAATCGCAACCTGCGGTATCTACAGCCGTAGCCGTAATAGGGGAAAGAATAATCACATTAAAAGGCGTAATAGAATCACAACCATTAGCAGCACCGCCAATAATTGTGTCATTTACCGTTTGATTAGTGGTGTACCAAGTACCTGCAATATTAACGGAATCGCAACCCGAAGTATCTACAGCCGTAGCGGTAATAGGGTTTAATACTGTAACATCTATAGTGTCGGTAAGATCGGGACATGCTACAACAGGGTGTTCAAAAACTGCCCAATATGTTCCACTTGAAGTTATTACCCTTGTATTTACATGTGAGCCATCATCCCAAGTTAAATTTTCATAGGGAGGGAAGAAGGAATAAGGTCCTAATTCTATAGTTTCTCCTAAGCAAATAGTAGAATCTTCTGGCCAGTTAAACGGATTTGGAGGAGGTGTATTAACAAATATTTCTGCACGAAGAATATAATCTACGCATGTTCCGGAGGTATAAACGGTATCCCAAAAAACACCATCTTCATAATATTCAAAACTTGTACCCGGAGGCGTTACGGTATCTCCTTCACAGATAATAGCTTCCCATAAAATAGTATCCGTACTAAAAGTTACACTTATAGTATGAATAGAATCACAGCCATTAGCGTTTGTACCGTTGTTATTATAATTTCCTACTAAAGTAGGGTCGCAAGTTATAGAGTCTGCATGTGTGGAGTCTGATTGATAAACAATAATATTGAAAGGTGTAATGGTATCGCAACCATTAGAAGCTCCATTAAATATTGTATCATTCACTGTTTGATTAGCCGTGTACCAAGTCCCATTAATATTAACAGAATCACAGCCTGTAGTATCTACGGGAGTTGCTGTTATAGGGGATAACACAGTAACAGCCATGTTTGCCAATCTATTTCCACAAGCATTTGTGGCGGTAACAACATAAACTGTTGTAACAGTTGGCGATACGGTAATATCTTCAGTAGTACTTGCGGCAGGATCATCCCATAAGATACTTGTTTCATTGCTGATGGTAGTTTGAAGATTTACAGGAGTATCTCCGGGACAAATTTCTTGATCACCTAAATCTACTACAATAATTGGTAGTGGGTTTATAGTTACACTTACGGCTGTTCTAGCTGTGCTTTTACATCCACCGTCATTTTCTTCTACATAGTAAGTATAAGTACCCGGTACTAAAGTTCCGGGATTAAAAGGACTTCCTGTTCCTATACTTAGTCCTCCTGTGGCAACATTAAACCAATTTAACACACCATTGCCTGTTCCTGTTGCCGTAATGTTTATTGTAGTTCCTTCGCAAAAAGATTGTGGGGAAGCTGTAGGTGGTGGTAAACAGCAAAGTGTAGCGTTTAATTCTACTGCTTGGTCAGGTGTACATCCTATATCTGTCCAAATACCTGTTTCTCCATCAGCATAGGTTTTTACTTCCATACTTGCATCTTGATTAGGAATACAAGTGGCACTATTAACAGTAGTAATTTCAAAGCAAGCACTCCAAGTTAAACCCATTCCGTCTGCGGCATTGCCATAGCAAGTTCCTGTAGGAAATATACAATAAGGTGTTCCACTAGGACCTCCACCCGGAGGGTCGTACCAAGTTGCGTTTAATGATTCACAATAAGTTTGTGTCATTGAAGCATCTTGAATATCGGCATTCGTGCCGGGACCTACCCAAAGTGAATAACCCCAAAATGGATCTCCGTGACAACCTAAGCCTGGTAAGTATTCTCCGTAAATGGTGGAATTACAAATTGCTGAAGTAGTTGGATAAACAATGGCAGTACATCCGTCTCCCCAGCTATTATCTGGATCGGTAGGTAGTCCACCCGGAGAGTTGGTACTTAAAAACCACCAACCTGCATCGGGGATTAATGTACTTGTTGTATTATAATCTACTGTATTTCCCGGAAACCAATCCCATGTAGAGCCTGCTTCATTGTTAGCTGCCACATCAGGGTCATCGGTTGGTGTAATAGACGTAGCATCCCACCCTGGGCCAAAACTTGGAATAATACCATGTAAAAAGTTTACATTGGTTTGGTTATATTGGTTAATATCTAAACAAAACTCAACGGTAGTTCCGGGAGGGTATTGACTATTAGGAAAACTATTTGCCGGAGGCGTTGCCGTTAAAACCGCATCTACCAAGCATGGGTCATCGCCACAATTATATGTATTACTTACATTACCATAACTACAATGAGCATCGCTAATACTTATATTATATACATCATTGTTTGATAAACCATTTATAGTTACAGATCCACCATTTGGTACAGATGTAGTACTTAAAGTACCATCGCCACTATCTGTAATGGTAAAGTTGCCTCCTCCTGTAGAAGGATATCCTCCGGTTATAGTAAATGTTACAGTACCATTTCCAGTTGCAGGGTCACAAGTTTGTGTAATGGTATAAGTCATTTGAGGAACGTAAGTAACATGTATAGGTGTTCCCATATCAAAACAGCCGTCATTATCTATATCATAACCTATATTATTATCACAAAATTGAAGAATATCATCGCAATAATCATCAAATGTAATGGGTACAAAATATAAATCATTTCCCGTAGGGCTACCATTTGCATTTTCGTCCGGAGAAGGGTTAGCCACAATATAGTCATAGTAGGTATTGCCAGCGGTATTTGTTTCATTAAAATCTTCATTAATAATATACCACCCTGTAAAACAAGGATCTGTAGCCGGCTCTGAAGTGGTAGGTGCACAGTTATACACAGCATAGGCTAAACCAACAGGGTCGCTACTGGCAGGGTTTGGTAATGTATAATTATTATCTGACGTAACATTTAAAGTGGCATCGTAACATAAAAATACATTGTTTGTACCCATGTTGTTTGTTGTAGTTCCGGCATCAGCAGGACATGTAGATTCGCAGTTATCCGGCTCTGTGGCAAATACTAAGGTTACATCATTTAAAGTACCTTGATTAGCACCGGCATTGTCATTTATTTCTATTGTCCAAACGCCACTAACTGTTCCTGTTCCGTTGTTAAACTCATCTAATCCATTTCCGCCATCGCAACCTTCGTCCCATGTGCCCCAGTTTCCTGTATAGCACGGAGTTGTTCCATTACAAGGGTCGCTATAGTTTGGGCTGTTACAACTTCCTGTTCCTGTAGTTCCAAAAACGTTGGGTGCAGACATAGAAGGAATGGTAAAACATACAACCATATCGTCAGATGAATTACCAAAGGGGCTACCTTCATTTCCGCCCATAGAGCTATCACTGTTTCCATCTGCAAAAAGTACCACTTCCGTACCGTCCGGAGCTATTAAGGTAATGTCTAAATCACCTATCCAGTCATGGGTTATATTCAAACAAACTTGTTGCAGTTCATTATTTACACCCAAGGTATTATTAGATGTGTTTTGAACATTAATACTTGCCGTAAATGTAGTATTCAAATCATCGGGTAAATCAACCGGACAATTTGTACAACCACATTGAGCATAGATTTGATGTAGAGAAAGTGTTAATAATATATATAATAAAGTAAATTTTAATTTCATAGGCTGTCATTTAAGTAATAAATACTTTAAAAATTATTTTTCAAGTTTGCTTTCTAACTCTTTTATTTCTTCTTCGCAACATTGTTGTTCACGCAAATAAGCTATTTTGTTTAAAATATCTTCATTGGTATAACTTACTTTTTCTTTGTTATTTGATTTCCCAACCGCCATTTCTTCTTTCTTTGGCATCTTTTCAAGTTTTAATTTTTGTTTTGCCTCATAAATACTTTGGTAGTTTTCATCATTTACTTCAGATTTTTCTACTTTGTTTTGTGCATTTAAACTACTCATTAATCCAATGAATAAAGCGAATAATATTATTTTGCAAATTTTCATAAATTATTATTTTAATGTGTTTAAAAAACTAAACAACACTTAAAGTTATTAACATTTTTTAATTAAACAAACTATTTAAGTTTATTCGTAAAATTAAATCAATTTGTTACAGATTTTTATTGATTATCTTTGCAAAAAAATCAAACCAAATGCATAAAGTGTACAATAATATATTGCAAACCATAGGCGATACACCCCTTGTTAAACTCAATAATATTACCAAAGATTTTCCGGCAGATGTGTATGTAAAAATAGAATCTGTAAATCCGGGAAATTCTGTAAAAGACCGCATGGCTCTTAGAATGGTAGAAGGAGCCGAAGCCGAGGGCAAGCTAAAGCCCGGTGGCACTATTGTAGAAGGTACCAGCGGCAATACAGGTATGGGACTTGCCTTGGCTGCCATAGTAAAAGGCTATAAATGTATTTTTGTTACTACCGATAAGCAAAGCAAAGAAAAAGTAGATATACTTAAAGCCGTGGGAGCAGATGTTATAGTGTGCCCTACGGATGTAGATTCTAAAGACCCGCGTTCTTATTATTCGGTTTCGGCACGCATTGCATCAGAAACGCCTAATTCTTTTTATGTAAACCAATACGATAATCCGTATAATACCATTGCTCATTATGAGCAAACAGGACCTGAAATTTGGAAACAAACAGACGGAAAAATTACGCATTTTGTAGTAGGTGTGGGTACAGGTGGCACTATTTCCGGAACGGGGAAATATTTAAAAGAGCAAAATGCCGATGTGAAAATTTACGGTATAGATACTTATGGTTCGGTCTTAAAGAAATTTCATGAAACGGGTAAGTTTGATGAGAAAGAGATTTATCCTTATGTAACGGAAGGAATAGGAGAGGACATCTTGCCCAAAAATGTAGATTTTTCGGTAATTGACTACTTTGAAAAAGTAACCGATAAAGACGGAGCCGTAATGGCAAGACGCTTAGCTAAAGAAGAAGGTATTTTTGCCGGATATTCGGCAGGGAGTGCCATAGCAGGCGTACTGCAAATGAAAGATAAATTTAAAAAGGGCGATATGGTGGTTGTTTTATTGCACGACCATGGAAGCCGCTATGTGGGCAAGCTGTTTAATGATGAATGGATGCGAGAGCGTGGCTGGCTGGATAGTGCTCCTACGGCAAAATCTATTATTGAATTTAAGAAAACAAAAGGTTCTATAACTGTAGATGTCAATGAAACCATAGACAAAGTATTTGAACTGATGAAAGAAAATGATATTTCGCAGTTTCCGGTTACTAAAAATGGCGAAATAGTGGGTAGCGTATCGGAAAGAAATATTTTATCTGCTTTGTTAGAAGGTTCACATGCCAAAGAAACGCCAGTAAGTGGTGTTATGTTGCAATCTTTTCCTTATGTGGGTTTAAACGATAAAGCCAAAGATATTTCTAAATTAATCAACAAAAATAATACGGCTGTTTTAGTAAAAGACACCGCAGGGCTAATTCATATTATTACAGAGTATGATTTAATTGATGCTATGGCAAGGTAGGTTCTTAATTCTGCTTAAACCTTAGTAATTCTTGCTTATCTTTTAATAAAATTAAAGATGTATCTTTTAGCTGATAACTATCTGCTTCTTGTAGTAATTTGAAATACGCTTGCTCCGGAACATCTATACAGTATTTTTTAGTAGCGGCTATAGGTTTTAATACAAAACTATCCTCTTTTAGCGTAATAAAATCGGCAAAATAATAATTGCAACCACTAAAACCCATTATTTTATTTTCGCTAATATTAATTTCTAAATTAGGCACTTCATTTTTAAAAAAATCAGTAGCGTTTTTATTAGCCATTTTTTCTAAAACCCATAAATTGTTTAGCTTGTTTTCCTTATTTTCTGCTTGAGTATTCTCCACAAAATTTATCTTTTTAGTATTTTGTTTATTATCATCTTGGCTACAGTTATTAGCACTTAGTATAATTAATCCTATTAGTAAGTATTTCATCATTTTATTTTCTGTTTAGATGTTTTAGCAATGCAAATTCCACAAAAAAGTTATTCTTCTTTATCTATAAAACCTACAATAGTAGGGTGGTTGTTTTTAGTTAAAAAATCAAATCGTTTATCATAAGTAACTCGGTCTATATCGTCTATATCTTCTATGTTTTTCTTTATTTCATAAGAAGCTTTAAGTTTATCAAAATATGCTTTGCCTTCATCAGAGTTTAAGGTGTAAAAAATAAATTCGTTTTTAGAACTTCCTTTGCCGGCACCTCGGTTAAATACAGTAAGAATATTAACGGTATCGCCCGTTTCTTGTTTTTCTGCCATTAAATGAATAAAATAAGTTAGCTTTTCTTCATTTTGAGGTGTAGCACTTGAATATAATAACGTTATTTTATCTCCATTTTTTAAAGCATTGTTATCTATAGTGAAATTATCAGTTTTTTGATATTCAACATTAGGGGCACAAGCCCATAGAGCCACTAAGCTAATTATGAGGTAATAGTATGTTTTCATACTACAAAGATACAACAGTGAACATTAAAATTAAATGGAGAATATCTATTCTTATCTAAAATATTTTATCTTTGCTTTTAATGAACGCACGTATCATTTTAGATGCAACAAAATTTAAACTGGTAATAGACAGATTGTGTTATCAGCTTATTGAAAATCATAGAGATTTTGAAAATACCGTTTTATTGGGCGTTCAGCCAAGAGGTACTTTGCTGGCTTCGCGTATTTTTAACAGAATAAAGGAAATTTCGCCAAAAAATAAGCTACAGTACGGCAAGTTAGACGTAACTTTTTATAGAGATGATTTTAGAAAAAACAGTGAACCACTTCGTGCCAGCGAAATGGATATACCGTTTTCTTTAGAAGATAAAAATATTATATTGGTAGATGACGTGTTATATACGGGCAGAACTATACGCTCGGCTTTAGAAGCACTTATTGATTTTGGGCGACCTGCCGATGTTGAGCTTTTAGTACTTATAGATAGAAGATTGCACAGGCATGTACCTATTCAAGCAAAATATATAGGTAAAACCATAGATTCAATAACAGACGAAAAAGTGAAAGTGGAGTGGAGTGAACAGGGAGTAGATGATAAAGTTTGGATAGTAGATAAAAAATAAAGCAAATAAATGAGCTTACTAAGTCAAAAACATCTTTTAGGCATTCAAAATATCACAACAGAGGATATTCATTTAATTTTTGAAACCGCCAAACAATTTAAAGATGTATTGCAAAGACCTATAAAAAAAGTTCCTTCGCTTAGAGATATAACTATTGCCAATTTGTTTTTTGAAAACTCAACACGTACCCGTATTTCTTTTGAGCTGGCAGAAAAAAGACTATCGGCAGATGTTATTAATTTTTCGGCTTCATCTTCATCTACAAAAAAAGGAGAAACCCTAATAGATACAGTTAATAACATACTGGCAATGAAAGTGGATATGATAGTAATGCGTCATCCCAACCCGGGAGCTCATATTTTATTGTCTAAACACATAAATGCACAAATAGTAAATGCGGGCGATGGCACGCATGAACATCCTACACAAGCACTTTTAGATGCTTATAGTATGCAAGAAAAATTGGGCAATTTAAAGGGCAAAAATATAGTAATATGTGGAGATATTAAACATAGCCGTGTAGCATTATCTAATATATTTTGCTTACAAAAATTAGGGGCAAAAGTTAGAGTATGTGGTCCGCCTACATTAATACCCAAATATATTAGCAATCTTGGTGTAGAAGTTTCTTATAATATAAAAGAAAGTTTGCAGTGGTGCGATGTAGCTAATGTATTGCGTATTCAGCTGGAACGCCAAGATATAAAATATATACCTACACTTAGGGAGTACAATTTAGGCTTTGGAATAAGCAAAAAACTGTTAGACGGCTTAAACAAAGAAATAGTAATAATGCATCCGGGACCTATGAATAGGGGTGTAGAAATAGATAGTGATGTTGCCGATTCTGAACATTCTATAATATTGCAACAAGTAGAAAATGGCGTAGCTATACGTATGGCTGTGCTATATTTGCTGGCAGGGAAAAAGGAGTAATGTAGGTTATTCTAATAAAGTTTACGGTATAAATATTTATTTTTATGACTATGACTATCCGTAAAGATATCTATGAAGTATTTTACATTAACTTTTCTTTAGTAGAAAAGTTACAAAAGAATCGCACTAAGTTTTCAGCGACCCATTATAACCTTAACTCCTAAAAATCAAAAACTCATCACTCCGTTCTTCAAACAGTTTAATTTTTTACGGAGTTTTCGGTTAATGGGTGTCCCGCTTGCAAACTTAAGGTGCACTTTTTATCTGACCTTAATCAAAAATACGTTAAGAAATGGTGTAAAACAGACATCCAAAATGAATGAAATTATAAAACAGTAAACAGACAAATTAGTATGCTCCTAAAAGTGAAAATACTTTAGGAAAAATGAAATTGAGCATACATTAATTTGTCCTCGTCTGTTTAATAGCATTTTAGTGTTTTTGATTACAGTCTTGACCTTTGGTTACCTTTGTGTCAAGACAAAGGTAAAAGACCACAAACTGTAACTAAAATTAATTAAACGTTCCACTCTGCTATATTAAAAGCATAAAGTATTGGTATAAAAACGGATAGTCATAAATAATTTATACTTCATAGGTATCTTTACGAATTGTCATATTTATTTTCTAATTTCACAAAAGAAACCAAATATCCTTTATCACAAGATTCAAAACCTAAAGATTCATAAAAACCTCTTGTTTCTTCGGTATCTTCAGTTAGTAAAACTTTTTGCCTTACACTAGCATATTTTTGTAGTGTTCTTTTTATTAGCTCTGTCCCAATTCCCTTTCTTTTATAATCAGTATGAACTAAAATATCTTGGATATATAAAATTGTTGTTCCATCTCCAACGGTTCTAACTAAACCTACAAGTTTGCCATTGCTTTTAGCTGTTAAAACGTAGAGAGAATTATTAATAGCTTTTTCTAATTCATCAATATTTGAGGTGTAAGCTCCCCAGCCTGCATTATTATATAAATTCAGTAATAGAGTTTTGTCAATATTTTTTTCTTCATGATAAGTTATCTCGTTCATTTCCTATCGCTTAATCTTACGCTTTTTTAAGTCAAAAATATCTGTGCGTCTATCTTTTAAATTTCTAACACTACCAAATTCGTGAAGCTCATTTAATAAATCTATATCTACATCGGCTATTAATATCATTTCAGAGTTTGGTGTAGCTTCTGCTTTTATGCCATTGGTAGGAAACGCAAAATCGCAGGGCGTAAAAACCATAGATTGAGCAAACTGAATATCCATATTGTGTACATTAGGTAGATTGCCCACACTACCGGCTATGGCAACATAACATTCGTTTTCTATGGCTCGTGCTTGGGCACAGTGTCGCACTCTTGAATAGCCATTTTGAGTGTCTGTTAAAAAAGGGATAAACAAAATATCCATACCTTCTTCGGCAAGCAATCTGCTTAATTCCGGAAATTCAGAATCATAGCAAATTAGTACTCCTATTTTGCCACAGTCTGTATTAAAAGCCTTAAGTTGTGTTCCTCCTATCATACCCCACACTTTTGCTTCGTCTGGTGTAATGTGTAGCTTTTCGTAATGTTCTACTGTGCCATCTCTTTTGCACAAGTAGCCTACATTATACAGTTTTCCATCTCTAATTTCGGGCATACTTCCAGAAATAATATTGATATTGTACGAAATAGAAAAATTAGAGAATTGTTGTACAATTTCTTCGGTATGTTTTGCTAATTCTCTTATAGCTTCTGCTTCCGATAAATGGTTGTTTTTAGCCATTAAGGGAGCATTAAAAAACTCTGGGAACAAAGCAAAATCAGAACGATAGCTTGATACGGCATCTATAAAATATTCAGCTTGTTGCATAAGTGCCTCCACGCTTTCGTAAGGTCTCATTTGCCATTGTATTAAGCCTAAACGCACTACTTTTTTATTAGAAGCGGCTTTTTTTATGGGTTTTTCATAATAAATATTATCCCATTCTAATAGTACGGCAAACTCTCTTGAATCTTTATCGTCCTCTAAATATCCTTTTAAAACTCTAACTAAATGAAAATCGTTAGATAATTGAAAATTTAAAACAGGATCTTCAATTTCCTTACTTTTTACTTTATCTATATATTCTTTAGGGCTTAATTTATTGGCATATTTATGATAATTGGGTATTCTTCCACCAAAAGTTATGCCCCTTAAATTCATTTTTTCGCATAGCTCTTTTCTATAATCATATAGTCTTCGCCCTAATCTTAAGCCTCTGTATTGAGGTTTAATAAATACATCTATTCCATACAGCATATCTCCATTTGAATCGTGAGAGTCAAAGGTGTAATTTGCCGTAATTTCTCGGTAAGTGTGGTTATTGTCAAACTTATTATAATCTACTACTATAGATAAAGCACAGCCCGCTATTTGTCCGTTTACTTTAATGACAACTTGCCCTTCGGGAAATTTTTTCAGTAAAGATTTTATATGATGTTCTTCCCAATAATCGTTTGGCATAGAAGTGTATGCCGAAATCATAACGTCTTTAATTTCTATGTAGTCTTTAAATTTTAAATACTCTAATTCAATTTTTTCAATTTCGCTCAATTCCATTTTACTGCTTTATTTTAATGTAAATATACGATGCTAATTTTGGTGAGATTAAAAAAGAATAACCATTTATACACAAAACATAGTGGGAATTTTATACCAGCCTGGATAACAGATAAAAGAATTAAACATTAACCACCAACAATTAATCATTAAACTACCTTTACTTTATCTGCTTGTTGTTTTGCTTTAGTTCTTAATAGATTCATATCTGTATCTATATTATCATAAACCAAGCTAACGCCCATTCTTCTGTATTTTCGGGTTGAGGGTTTTCCAAAAATTCTAATATCTGTTTTAGACTCCTTTAATGCTTCAGCTATACCTTCATATTTAGGTAATTCAGCACTTTCGTTTTCGGCTAATATTACAGCACTTACTCCGGCTTTTTCTAAAGTGATTTCTGGAATAGGCAAGCTTAAAATAGTACGAGCATGTAATTCAAATTCGCTTAAATTTTGTGTGCCGGCAAGTGTTACCATTCCTGTATCATGTGGGCGTGGCGAAAGTTCAGAGAAATAGACACCCTCATTAGCTATAAAAAATTCAACGCCCCATATACCTGCTCCTGTTAAAGCGGTAGTTACTTTTTCTGCCATTTGTTGAGCTTCTTTTAAATCTTTTTCAGAAACGTAGCAAGGCTGCCAGCTTTCCATGTAGTCGCCTCGCTCTTGTCGGTGTTGTATCGGTGGGCAAAATAATGTAAGACCGTTGTTTTGAGTAACAGTTAACAAAGTAATTTCAGTGTGAAAAGAAACGAACTCTTCTATAATAATTTCTTTTAAATCGCCTCGGCTTCCTTCCATAGCATAATGAAAACTATCTTCTATTTCGTTTTCTGTTTTAACTATACTTTGCCCTTTTCCAGAGCTTGACATTAAAGGTTTAACTACACAGGGCAAACCAATATCTTCTACAGCCTTTTTATACGCTGAAAGGGTAGTGGCATAATGGTATTTAGCTGTTCTTAATCCTAAATCTTTTGCAGCTAAATCTCTTATTAGCTTTCTGTTCATTGTAAAATTAGCAGCTTTAGCACTGGGTACTACAGTGTAATCTTGCTTTTCGTAATCATAAAACCTGTCAGTGCGTATTGATTCTATTTCTGGCACAATTAACTTAGGATTGTGTTTGGCTACTACTTTATCTAAAGCTTGACCGTCTAACATATTGAATACTTCAAATTCATCGGCAACTTGCATAGCGGGAGCTCCTGCATAGCTATCGCATGCTACTATATATTCGCCTAATCTTTTAAGAGCAATTACTAATTCTTTTCCTAATTCTCCTGAGCCGAGAAGTAAAATTTTGTTTGATTTCATAGGGGAGTAAAGATAGGGTTTGTTGAGGGAAATATTTATTTGGAAATGGGATAATTTGGGAATGAGATAATTTGAAAATTTGGAAATACAATCTATTGCGTACGTCATGCCTCTACCTGTTGGCAGACACGGTGCGGAGGCAGGTATCTCAATATCACTTAGCACAGTTCTATTTTACGGGATTACCGCCTTTGCGGTAATGACGATTTGAGGGAGATATGCTAAATCGGTACCGTACGTCATGCCTCTACCTGTCGGCAGACACGGTGAGGAGGTAGGCATCTCAATATCCAGTTAGTACAGTTCTATTTTACGGGATTACCGCTTTTGCGGTAATGACGATTTGATGTGAGATATGCTAAATCTATGTAGTACGTCATGCCTGCGGAGGCAGGTATCTCAATATTCAGTTAGCACAGTTCTATTGCAAGGGATTCCCACCTGCGTGAGAATGACGATTTGACGTGAGATATGCTAAATCTATGTAGTACGTCATGCCTGCGGAGGCAGGTATCTCAATATTCAGTTAGCACAGTTCTATTGCAAGGGATTACCGCCTGCGTGAGAATGACGATTTGAGGGATGTTCTCGTGCCACGACTCCAAGTCGTGGCACGAGTATATACTGTACAAAAGACTTTACTCCACCGTTACCGTTTCTCCATTAAAACTTACTTTAAAACCACTGTAAATTTTATTGCGTCTGCGTAGTTCGGTATTGCCGTTTACTTGTACTAAGCCATCATCTATTATAGCATTGGCTTCGCTACCGCTCATTGCCCAGCCTAATACTTTTAGTAGTTGGTTGAGTTGTATATATTCTCCTTTTAGTTTAAAGGTTTCCATTTAGTTATACTAATTCTTTTACAGCTTTTATAACTGCATGGCTGTCTATACCATATTTTTCCATTAGTTGAGTAGGCGTGCCACTTTCTCCAAACTTATCATTTACGGCTACAAAACGCATAGATGTTGGTTGTTTTTCTGCCAATAGCTCTGCTACGGCACTTCCTAAGCCTCCCAATCTTTGATGCTCTTCTGCTACTACCACTTTTCCTGTTTTCTTAGCTGTTTTTAGTATTAATTCATTATCTAAAGGTTTAATAGTGTGTATGTTTATTATTTCGCAACTGATACCTTCTTTTTCAAGTTGGCGAGCAGCTTCTATGCTTTCCCATACCAAATGCCCTGTGGCAATTATACTTACATCCGTACCTTCATTAAGAACTATACCTTTGCCTATTTCAAAATTGGCATCCATAGCAGTAAAATTTGCCACTTTTGGTCGCCCAAAACGCAAATAAACAGGTCCTTGATGTTTTGCCGTAGCCAAAGTGGCTAAGTAGGTTTGGTTATAATCGCAGGGATTAATTACGGTCATACCGGGTAGCATTTGCATTAAGCCAATATCTTCTAATATTTGATGTGTAGCTCCATCTTCGCCTAAAGTAACACCAGCGTGCGAGGCGGCTATTTTTACATTTTTGCCTGAATATGCTACGCTTTGGCGTATTTGGTCATAAACACGCCCTGTAGCAAAATTAGCAAATGTGGTAGCAAATGGAATTTTACCACCAATAGTTAAACCTGCTGCCATGCCTATCATATTGGCTTCTGCTATACCTGCTTGTATAAATCTATCGGGATGTTTTTCTGCAAAATTTTCTAATTTTAATGAACCTGTTAAATCGGCACAAAGTGCTACAACTTCGGGATTGTTTTCTCCCAAAAAGTCCATTGCTGCTCCAAAGCCCGAACGGGTATCTTTTTTATCGTTTGCCGTATATTTTTCTAATTGATTTGCCATGATTTTTGAAGTGTCTTATTTTTAATAATCGCCTAAAGTTTCGGGTAGTTGACTTAAAGCATTTTCTAATTGCTCATCATTAGGAGCTTTACCGTGCCAATGGTGTGTGCCTTGCATAAAATCTACTCCATAGCCCATTTCTGTGTGCATTATTACGCATACGGGCTTTCCTTTTCCTGTTAGCGTTTTGGCTTTTTCTAAACCATCTATAACGGCTTGCATATCATTGCCTTTTTGTATTTCCATTACTTCCCAGCCAAAAGCTTCAAATTTTGCACGTACACTGCCTAAGTCTAACACTTCTTTAGTGGAACCGTCTATTTGCTGGCGGTTTAAATCTATGGTAGCAATGTAGTTATCTACTTTATTAGCTGAAGCAAACATAGCAGCTTCCCATATTTGACCTTCTTGTAGTTCTCCATCGCCATGAAGAGAATAGATAAGATTAGTATCCTTATTTAATTTTTTAGCTAAAGCAGCACCTATAGCTACACTCATTCCTTGTCCTAAGCTTCCGGAAGCCATGCGTATGCCGGGCAATCCTTCGTGTGTGGTAGGATGACCTTGTAGGCGAGAATTTAATTTTCTAAAAGTGTTTAGTTCATTTATAGGGAAATAGCCACTGCGAGCCAGTACACTATAAAAAACGGGAGAGATATGTCCGTTAGATAAAAAGAAAATATCTTCGTTTTTCCCGTTCATATTGAAATGGGTATTGTGTTTCATTATTTTGTAATAGAGAGCTACAAAAAACTCGGTGCAACCAAGGCTTCCTCCCGGATGTCCGCTATTTACAGCATGAACCATACGCAAAATATCTCTCCTTACTTGCGTGGCGGTATCTTTTAGTTGTTGTATATTGGGCATATAAAATTTGTTATGCCAACAAATGTAAAGAATAGGCTTTTTATTAAATAAAAAACAAAAAGTAAAGTATAAACATTAAGTGGATAAGGTGATTTTAATGGGGTAATTAGCTAATTAGGGAATGAAATAATTTACTATTTATTAGAATCTCTATTATCTGTTTTGTAATTTTAAACAAAATTATATTATGAAACAACTTTTATCTTTAATTTTAGTTTTGTTAAATGCATTTGCTATATCTCAAGTTGTAAGTATTCCAGACAGTTCTTTTAAGTATTACTTAATAAATAATACAGCTATAAATACTAATAATGATACTTCAATTCAAATAAGTGAGGCACTTAGTGTAGATACATTAATATTGAATGATATGGGAATTTATTCTTTAGTGGGGATAGAGGAATTTAAGAATTTAGAATATTTGGATTGTCGTTCTAATGAAATTGATTCTTTAGATATTGATTCTAATCAAAATTTAAAATATCTGAGTTGTTATAGAAATAATCTTTATGAGTTAAATACGAACAATAACGAATTCTTAACGACATTGCATTGTACTTTTAACAATCTAAATGGGTTGGAATTAGACAATAATCTTATGTTGAGAAATTTGTCTTGTGAGGGCAATAATCTTGATACATTATTTATAGGGAATAATATAAACTTGATTTATCTTAGTATTGGAGGAGATCTTATTGAAAACTTAGATATTTCTAACAATATTAATCTGTATAGGCTTAGTTTATTTAATTCACAGATAAAACAGCTTGATTTTTCAAATAATACTAATTTATATAATTTTGAGTGTCATAATACTGCTATAGAATATATTGACTTATCTAATCATCAAAATTTAAGTTCAATTTTTATTGTTAATTCACTTATAGAAAGTTTAAACTTAGATAATTGTACCAATCTAAGTTCTGTAAGAGTGAGAGGAAATTCTTTATTAAAGAATTTTTCTGTTAAAATAGGAAATAATAATCAGAACGTAAATTATTTTAGTTCAAATGGTAATATTAGCTTATTTTGTATTGGAATTGATTATCCATTAAACACTAATTGGAATAAGGATATTTGGACTGATTTTAATGATAACTGTCCTCAGAATAGTTGTGAAAGTCTCGGGCTTTATACATTGCCCTACCTTTGTTTATATGGGCAAGAATGGCCAAGTACTAATCCTACTATTGATACTTTAGTTAATAGTGAGGGTTGTGATAGTTTATTAATAATAAATTATAACAGTTTTTCCAGTGATGTATATTCTGTATATGATAGTATTATGTTAAGGTATAATAGTGATTTTTTACAACCATATTTATATTATAGAACAGCTTATGAATTAGATCCCCTTGAGGGACCTTTTGAGACAATTTTTCCAAACATTTTTTATGAATTTCAATGGTATCTGAATGATACGGCAATATATGGAGCTACAGATTCTATTTATTATCCCAATGTAGATGGAGAGTATAAGGCACAAATAAGTTTGAAAAATGTAGATGGATTGTGTAAAATATTTTCATTTCCATATATGATAAAGACAACAGGAATTTATGAACAGAATAATAATGTATCTTTTGATATTAAGCCTAATCCGTTTCTTAATTTCATTGATATTAATACAGATTTAACAGATGAATACAAACTTATAATATATGATGTTTTAGGAAGAGTTTTATTTAAGAATAATTATATGGGAAATCAAAAAATAGACTTAAGTAAAATAGAAAAAGGAGTTTATTACATCGGAATTATAAAAAACGAAAATGAGGGTATTGTGTACTCTAAAAAACTTATTAAGAAATGATTATTCTACAAACTCATTTTGGTTTCACATCTTTTTATAGATGCCATAGCTCGGTTTAAAGTATCATCACTTAAGGTAGATTTAGCACTTAATTTATAGTTTTCTATAGCTTTGCTGTAGTCGCCTAATTGTTCGTACATAATGCCGTATTCATTATAAATAGTAGATTTATTAATGCCGGGTACTTCTATAGCTACATCTAAATGTGCTTTTAATTCTTCAAATTTCCCCAATGTAGAAAGCAAAACCGCATAATTGGTATATCCTGCACTATAATCAGGAGCGTATTTTATAGCTAATTGGTAGTATCTATCGGCAAGTTTTAAGTTTTTAAATTTAGTTTCATAAAGCCAGCCTAAATGATTGTACGCTTTTCCAAATTTTGGGTCTTCTTCTATTATTTCTTCAAGTTTTGTTACTGCATCGTCAAATAATCCATCTTTAATATCTAAATCTGCTTGATAAAATTTTTCTTCTAATTTGAATTGGTTTGCCATTCTTAAAATATTTATATACTGCAAAAATACGAAAGCATTTTTAATGTTATGCAACCTGAATTTGTAAAAATAGATAAGGCTACTTTTTATAGTAGCCCTATCAACTTTACAATTGGTTAGATTATTTTTTTAGGATTCACTAACCATAACAACAATTACTAATTATTTTATGGATAATCCTACTTAATTAATTATTACAAATATAACCTCCACTTACACTGCTTGTAGAGTTATTGCTTTCAGAAAAATTAGGATTAGGATTTGAAGCCGTATTATAGTCAAAAATGGCACAGCCATATATATTGCTAAAAGATGTATTGCTAATATTTACGCTTGGGTCGGCACTCCACATTTCTACAGCTCCTTTGGCATTTGTTCCATTGCCTCCGGCATATTCTATAACAGCGTTATCTATTTTATTTACAGGGTTTGAAGAATATGAATAATAAATAGACCTCCAAGAACCAGCTGTTTTTGTTACGCCCGTAAAAGTAATAGGGTTAGAAGATGTCCCCACAGCTATTAAAGCACTTCCATCGTCAAATATGCCTTCTACATCTATGCCCATAGATGGTGCTACTTCTATAGTTACGCCTGCATTTAAAGTTAACACTCCTCCGTCATTTATTTTTAAATCATTGGTTAATCTGTAAGGCACACCTAAGTCTTTCCAAGTATGGTTTGTATTTAAACTTCTGCTACTTTCTGCATTTACAAAAATGCTATTAGTAGTATTTCCTGTAAAACTTCCTCCCGTTATTTTACTTACAGAAGTTGCATCTATAAAAAGAGGAATATTGCAAGATGAAACATTGCAGTTATTAAGCTCTACAGTATGATTTCTGTATGCTAAATTAATACCGTAGGTAAGTCCGTTGGCTACAGTTACATTATTTAAAACTAAGTGAGTTTGGCTTGTTAAAGTTATGCTACCTTTATCGCCATTGCTATTGTATTGTCCACCGCCAGCGTATTCTACAGTTACATAATCAAATCTATTGTTTATGTTATCACTTTCAACTAAAAGTCCTCTCCACGCACCTTTAGCTTTAGTTTTTCCTGTAAAAGTTACCGCTTTGCTTGATGTTCCATTGGCTACAATAGAGCCTGTTTCTTGAATCCACATACCTACATTATCGGCAAACTGGATAGTAACTCCGGCATCTATGGTTAGGTCAATTTCTACGTCAATATCGCAGTCAATTATGTAATCTACACCGCCTTGCACTCTGTCTGCTAAGTTAGTAATGTGGTCTGGATTACTACTTTCAAATGAATCACACGAAAGTGTAATTGCATCTAAAGTTTCGTCAGTTGGCTCGTCATCTTGGCAAGAGCCGGCAAATAATAGTAAAGCACTTACGCTTAATACTTTTGTAAAATTTTTTAATGTTGTTCTCATAGTTTTTTCAATTTTATTTGTTGATAGCACAAAAGTAGGGGCATAAAAAAGCGTAGCTAAACAAGAAAATATTAAAAAATAGGTTTTAACGAGTAGTCTTATTTGTATAATTATTTGAAAAACAATGAATTATTAAAATAATTTGTGTAATTTTAAAAGCGTATTTTTGTATAGTAATTTTTATACAAATTGCCCTAAAACCTAAAAAATGTCTAAGAAAAATACTGAATTATACTATTTTGTAAATACTTTAAATAAAACAGAAAAGGCTTATTTTAAGAAATTTGGCTACAAATACGATAAAGAAGATAATGCCGAAATGGGACTTTTTAATTTAATTAATACAGAAATAAAGAAAACTGAGGATTATGATGATTTAGAAAAACTATTAAAAATAAAATTTGAAAAAAAGTATCCTTCTAAAAAGTTTATTACCGTAAAAAACAATCTGTTTTATAGACTAATAGAAACACTTAGCGAATACGATAAAACAGAGGATTTTCAGTTTCAATTATTGCAAAATATTCAAACAGCTAAAGTTTTAATAAAAAGAAACCAGCCTAAAGTAGCTTTAAGAATTTTGCTAAAAGCTGTAGATGTAGTTGAAAAAGAAGAGGAATATTCCTTAGGACTTGTGTTTACTAATTTGATTTATAGATGTGCTTTAATGCTTGGTGATAAAAAGAATATAAAATTATCATTAGATAAAAACACCAATTATTTAAACTATATAAAACAGCAAAATGATTTAAAATTACTGTACGAAGAAGTATTTGATTTGCACAGAATGCAAGGCACAAGCAAGCACAGTGAATTTGTATTGGCATTGGAAAAAGTTGAGGAAAAAATGAAAGTGTTTTCTAAAGATTTTATAAGTCAAAAGCAAAAATTTAATTTTTATTCCTTACAAAAAATAGTAGCTTTTTTAAAAAATGATAAAAAAGAAGTTTTAGATGCTTTAGAAAAAATGGTAAATATTTTAGAGCAAAGTAATGCAGAGAGTTTTAGTAAAAATGAAAGAGTAATTATAGCCACTTATGCCGATTTAATAAGCCACCAGTTGGAATTAGGAAGCAATACGTATTTTAAAAAGTATTTTAACGTAATAGAAAAATGGACTACCGTTAAAACGGATATAGAAATATATAAAGAAACGCAGGTTTTAAGACTACAAATTTTAGAATATGCCTTTGAACATAAATTTGAAAAAATAGCCGATTTAGAAGAAAAATATTTGCTTCATAAAAAGAATATGAACGATATGTTTCAATTAGCCATCAACGATTGTTTTATATTAACATACTATTGTTTAAGAGATTTTAGGAACGCTGTAAAGTTTATAAATTTTCAGTTTGAAATAAAAAACTTAAGAAAAGATATGCAACTAATGGCGGAGTTAATACAGTTAGCTTTACTTTTTGAAGATAAAGATTTTGATGTGCTTTCAAATAGTGTACGATCTTTAGAAAGTAGGCTGAGTACTATAAATGTTTTAATAACAAAAGAGGAAGAAATTATCTTGTCTTTCTTTAAAAATGCCGTGAGTACCAAACCTATTTCTGCTACAGAATACGCTACACAATGCATAAGCCAATTAAAAGAAATAGATTACACCGCTTTGCCTTATTCTTTTGATTTTAATATTTGGTTTTTAGCTATAAAAACCAAGAAAACTTATTTGGAATTGCTGAGCCAGTAACTTAAGGATTTATAGTGTAAAACGTAATTTTATCGCAAACACGAATGGGAATTTGTTAGCGGATTAGTTAATTTGAAAATGAGGTAATTGGATAATTTGGGAATGTTATCTATACTATTTCCCTTACGTCATGCCTTTGCAGAAAGGCATCCCAAAGTTGATTAGCAAAATAATAAACATATCACGCCATGCCTGCGGATGCAGTTATCCCAATGTCAGTTCGCACAATTCTATTGTAAGGGATTACCGCCTTCGCGGCAATGACGATTCAGGGGAGGTTTTTTCTATATAGTACGTCATGCCTTTGCAAAAAGGCATCTCAAAGTTGATTAGCAAAATAATAAACATATCACGTCATGCCTCTACCTGTCGGCAGACACGGTGCGAATGCAGGCATCTTAATATATAGTAGTACAATACTATTGTAAGGGATTACCGCTTCTGTGGCAATGACGATTTTTTGGAGAGATTTTTTTTGAATAGATTGCTTCGTTCGTGCCTCACTCGCAAAGATGTTCCTTTATCGGGCGTACTCGTGCCACGACTCCAAGTCGTGGCACGAGTATAAACGAAAAGTTCGGAACTTTTATAAAAGTTCCGAACTGTGAAAAAATTATACCGTTTAGGAATATATAATAGTCCAATTTCGGTTGCACCTTATTGTACTAAACATATTGCTCTATCGGCATTTACCATTGTAAAACACAAAATAGTCTAATCTATTTTGTGTTAACAATTGGCATTATTTTAGTTTTTCCTATTAGCAAGCCTTCCGATTGGGTTCTTATAAAATAAGATGTAGTCCAGTTCCAAATGGTTTTCATTCTATTTCGGTAGTTTATTAGTAAAAATAAATGGACTAAAAGCCATACTGCCCAAGCCAACCAACCTGTGTAAGTTCTTTTAGGGTAAATCATATCGGCTGCGGCTTTGTTTTTGCCTATTATAGCCATAGTTCCTTTGTCGGTATATTTAAAGGCTGTGGTTTCTTTGCCGTTAATTAAAGCGGTTATATTTTTGGCTAAAGCGTGTCCTTGCTGTGTGGCTACACTACCCAGTTGAGGATGCCCGTTAGGATATTTTTCATCTGTTTTTTGAATACAAGTATCGCCTATAGAAAATATGTTTTTAGTGCCTTGCACTTTGTTTATTTCATCTACAATAATTCGGTTTCCTCTGTCATAACTTTCTTCGGGTATTCCTTTAAATTTATATGCCGTAACTCCCGATGTCCAAATAAGGGTTTTGGTAGGTATAGAACTTCCGTCTTTTAAAAACACGGTGTCATCTTTGTAGTCTGTAACAAAGGAATTAAGTTTAACAATTACCCCAAGTTTTTTTAAACTTTCTCTTGAATATTTTCGGGCTTTATCGCTCATAGCACTTAATACTTGATTTCCGCCTTCTATGAGATAAATGTGCATTTGTTTTTCGTTAAATTCGGGATAAATTCTTTTTAAAGAGCGATTTCTCATTTCTGCCAACATGCCTGCCACTTCTATGCCGGCAGGGCCGGCTCCGGCTATTACAATATTTCTAAGTTTTACTTGCTCCGCTTTGTTTTTGTTTATAGTAGCTAATTCAGCCACTTTCAGTAAGGTATTTCTTAAAAGAATAGCTTCATCTATAGTTTTCATAGGTAAAGCGTTTTCTTCTATATTTTTCATACCAAAAAAGTTACTGGTAGTTCCTGTGGCTATTACTAAATAATCGTATTTTATTTCGCCATTATTAAGTATTACTTTGTTTTCTTGTGGAAGTATTTCTTTTAGTTCTCCAAGTCTGAAATGTAAGTTTTTCTTGTTTTCAAATAGTGTTCTTATGGGGACGCTAATACTAGAAACATCAAGCATACCCGTGGCAACTTGATACAACAGCGGTGCAAAAAAATTGTAATTGTTTTTGTCTATTAAGGTTACTTTTGTTTTGGGTTTATCAGCCAATTTAAGAGCTAAGTTAATTCCTGCAAAACCACCGCCTATTATTACAACATTTTTCATATTGCAAAATTACAATCAATCCCTGCAAAATGTTGTATAAAAAATGCAAAAATATCTAAAAGTTCTAAGCCTATTTTTATCTTTTTTACCTTGCCCCGCTCAATCTCTCCGTACTTATATACTACACATTATAGGTAAAGTCAATAAAATAAACGCCATTAGCTATATTATTACTTTTCTATAAAAAACAAAAGCCACCAAAGCTATCAACCCTCCCAGTACCGCACCGCCCAATACATCGCTGGGGAAATGTACGCCCACATATATTTGAGCAAAGCATATTAAGCTTGCCCAAAATAAGAGTAAATATGATAGCCATTTAAGTTTTTTATAAAACACTAAAGCTAAAAAACTGCCTAAAGCAAAGTGGTTGGCTGCATGAGAGGAGGGAAAACTAAACGCTCCGGAGCATTTTGTTAAAACTAAATTAATGTGCCAGGCAAAAGGTTCTAAATCGCAGGGGCGTATTCTATTAAAATAAGGTTTTAATAAATGACTGGAAACAGCATCTGCAAGTACTACACATAGCACGCCTAAAACAATAATTATAAAGGCATTTTTAGGTTTAAAATCTTTGAAAATGAAAAAAACCAAAATAAAATAAAAAGGAATCCATGTTTTTTTGTTTCTAATAATAGGCATTATAGTATCAAAAAAAGAATTGGATAAACTTTGATTGATAAAATCAAAAAGATGATAATCTAATTGTAGTAAACTGTCTATCATTTGGTAACAATTAATATTAGTCTATCAGAATGTTCGTGCTTAAATTCTTCTAATTGATAACTGCCAAATACCGCTTTTATTTTTAACCCACTTTCATTAAAGTAATGTTTAAAATCGTCAATAGTTAAAATTTCAACTTTTTCTACAAAGGTGTGTTTTTCATTGCTATCATAAAAATCAATAGTTTTCACAATGTTGTTTTCTCTTATTTCTTTGCTAATATTAAAACTTATGCCGTCTATAATTTTAGTTTCGTTTTTTACAATATTGCTTAATACTTTATAGATGTTTAAAAAATCAATAACAATTGTCCCACTATTATTTATTTGGGTTTTCATGCTGTTTACTACTCTTTGATTTTCATTGTGAGAATTAAAATACCCAAAGCTGGTAAACATATTAAACAGAAAATCAAAAGAGTTTTCTTTATAAACATTTCGCATATCATTTACTGCAAATTTTAAATTAGGCAGGCTATAATGCGTTTTTGCCCATTCAATACTTTGAGCCGATAAATCTATTCCTGTAACATCAAAGCCTTTTTTTGCCAAAAAATAGGAATGTCTGCCTTTGCCACACGCCAAATCTAAAATTTTGCTGTCTTTTTCAATTTTCAGGTAGTCAACAAGGTTGTTTATAAACAATTCAGCTTCTTCAAAATCTCTATTTTTGTATAGTATGTGATAATACTTAGTGTTAAACCATTCTTTGTACCATTCTGTGTTATTCATGAAAAATAGCGAGTATTTATTTAAAATTTGGTACTAAATAAAGTAATTTTGCCCACCTTAAAAAATATTATAGTGGCTATTTTAAAATCAATTTCAGGAATAAGAGGAACAATAGGTGGAAAAAGAGGCGAAGGACTAACACCAATGGAGGTTATGCGATATGCCGGTGCTTATGCCGTGTGGCTTACAAAAAAATATAATAAACCTAAAGTGGTAATAGGTAGAGATGCCCGTATTTCTGGCGAAATGGTAAACAAAATAGTGTGTGGTGCTTTAATGGGCTGCGGAGTAGATGTTATAGATTTAGGATTATCTACCACGCCTACGGTAGAAATGGCTGTTAAAGATTTTAAAGCTAATGGCGGTATTATTTTAACTGCCAGCCACAATCCAAAACAATGGAATGCCTTAAAAATGCTAAATGAAGAAGGCGAATTTATTTCGGCATCTGTAGGGCAAAAAATAATTGAATTAGCAGAGCAAATTGAAGAATTATCTTTTCCGGAAGTAGATGATTTAGGTACGTACAATGTACAAAATTATATGCAAGAGCATTTTAAACATATAGCTAATTTACCTTTGGTAGATATTGAAGCTATAAAAAATGCCAATTTTAAAGTGGTGGTAGATGGTGTAAATTCCAGCGGAAGTGTTTTTGTGCCTCAGTTGCTTGAATTTTTGGGCGTTACAGAAGTTAAAGTTATAAATGAAGAACCGACAGGTAGATTTGCACATAATCCGGAACCATTACCGGAAAATTTAACTGAATTATCTAATACCGTAGTTAGAGAAAAAGCTCATTTAGGTATTTCTGTTGATCCTGATGTAGATAGATTGGCTTTTGTGTGTGATGATGGCGAAATGTTTGGCGAAGAATATACTTTAGTAGCTGTTGCCGATTATATTTTGGCTAATAAAAAAGGTGCTGCGGTTTCTAATTTATCATCTACAATGGCACTAAAAGACGTGGCAGAAAAACACGGATGCCAGTATTATCCCAGTGCCGTAGGCGAAGTGAATGTAGTAGAAAAAATGAAAGCAGTAAATGCCATAATAGGTGGCGAAGGCAATGGCGGTATTATATATCCGGAGTTGCATTATGGTAGAGATGCTTTAGTGGGTATTGCGTTGTTTTTAACACATTTAGCTAAGTTTAATGGTACTGTTTCCAAATTGAGAGCTTCTTATCCTAATTATGAAATAGTAAAAGACAAAGTGCCTTTAACAGCTGCTACAGATGTAGATAAAGTATTGGAAAAATTAATAGAAAAGTATAGTAATTTTGAAATAAACACAGTAGATGGCGTTAAAATTATAATGCCCGAAGGTTGGGTTATGATTAGAAAATCTAATACTGAACCTATTGTGCGTGTTTATGCCGAAAGCAGTAGCAGAACCATAGCCGAAAATATTGTAAATAAAATTAAATCGGATATTGCTTCAATAAATGATTAAGAGATGAATGTATATTTAGATAATGCTGCTTCTACACCTGTGCATAAAGAGGTGTTAGAGGCTATGTTGCCCTATTTATCTACTAATTATGGCAATCCTTCGGCTATACATTCTAATGGCAAAAGAAATAAGGCTGCAATAGAATTTTCAAGAAAAACTATAGCCAAATATTTAAACTGTAAAGCTCAAGAAATTATTTTTTGTTCAAGCGGTACAGAAGCCAATAATATGGCTTTAAAGCTTGCTGTAGAAAATTTAGGTGTTAAACATATTATTACCTCGGCAATAGAACACAAAAGCGTATTAAACATAGTATTGTATTTAGAAGAAGCAAAAGGTATTAAAGTAAGTTATGTAGATGTAAATAAAGATGGCACTATAGATATTGATAGCTTAGAAAGTATTTTAAAAGATAATAATGACAATACTTTGGTTAGTATAATGCACGCTCAAAATGAGCTGGGAAGTATAAACGATATAGATAAAATAGGTAAATTATCTAAAAAATATGGCACTTTGTTTCATACCGATACGGTTCAAACCATAGCACATTTGCCTTTTAATTTAAAAGAAAGTAATATAGATTTTTTATCGGCATCAGCACATAAATTTCACGGCCCATTGGGTAGTGGTTTTTTATATAAAAACGATAAAATAAAAATAGGCACTTGGCTACATGGTGGTGGGCACGAACGCAATGTAAGGAGCAGTACAGAAAATATTTCGGGCATTGTAGGTATGTCCACAGCTTTAAAAATGGCTTATGATAATTTAGCAGCAGATAGAGTTAAAGTTTTAGAGCTTAAAAACTACTTGAAGCAAGAGCTAAAGAAAAATATACCCGATGTAGTTTTTAATGAAGCAAAAGAGAATTTATATACTATACTTTCGGTTACATTTC
This sequence comes from Chitinophagales bacterium, assembly GCA_020635995.1. NCBI lineage: Bacteria > Pseudomonadati > Bacteroidota > Chitinophagia > Chitinophagales > Chitinophagales bacterium. The sequence goes on from JACJYS010000004.1 coordinate 38,580, forward strand.
CTGGCATAAAAGACGATTTAGCTGAGGTACTTATAAAATTAGACATGAAAGGAATAGCTGTAGCTGGCGGAAGTGCTTGCTCCAGTGGCAGTATAAAATTTTCAAAAGTACTTTCAAAATTGGGATATAACGAAAACGAAACTACTTTAAGAATTAGCTTTAGTGTGTTTAATACTAAAGAGGAATTGGATTATACCGTAAAAGCCTTAAAAGAATTATGTTAATAAAGTTTTCATTTAAAAATGAGGTAGTAAGATAATTTGGAAATGTTATTTGTAGTATCAGAGTTCCGAACTTTTAAAAAGTTCGGAACTCTAAAAGTGATAAATTATAATACCTGTCGTCAGACACGGTGCGAAGGCGGGCATCTCAATATCTGGTAGCAAAATTCTATTGCAAGGGATTACCGCCTTCGCGGTAATGACGATTTGAGGTTGGTTTGATAAATCTATCACGTACGTCATGCCTTTGCAGAAAGGCATCTCAATAGTTTATTGTAAGGGATTTCCACATACGTGGTGGATGACGATTTGAGGAGGTACTCGTGCCACGACTCCAAGTCGTGGCACGAGTATGCTATATAGTGCGTCATTTGTTTAACCCCTTGGAGTTGGTAAACTCTAATACTAAATAAATCTTAAAATATTTTAAGACTTATTGAACTTTTAATTAAGTTTTATAGTTTTGTAGCTGAATATGAGATATAAAAGCTCAAAAGTATCATCTTTCTTTTTTGTGTTTCTACTATTGTTTCAAGTAGCAATGTTTAATGTTATTTTATCTAATAGCCAGTACCAAATGGTAAACGTAGTAGAAGAAGAAATAAAAGAAATAGTACATTTTAATGAAATTACAGTCGTTAAAGACTTGTTTTGTAGTATAAACGATATTTTTGTAGATGTACTAAGTCAACATGATACAAGGGTTTTTTATTCTTCAAATTACATTACAACAGATACACCACCTCCCGAGTGTTAGTCTTTTAGATCCAACAAAGTAGTTTTATTTAATTAGTAAAGTTTTAAATACAGGCTTTCTATAAATTTTTGTACTTAAATGCATAAGTATTTTAGTGCTAAATGCTACTGCTCAATTAAAAAATTAATTAACATTCAAAATATTTTCAACAAATAATGAAAAGTATATTTTCAAATTTTAAATCCGATATTTCATCAAGTATCGTAGTCTTTTTCGTTGCTTTACCTTTATGTTTAGGTATAGCATTAGCCAGTGGAGTGCCGCCTATTTCCGGTTTAATAGCAGGTATTATAGGTGGTATAGTAGTAGGTGCTATCAGTGGTTCTCGGTATGGAGTAAGCGGACCAGCTGCGGGTTTAGTAGCCATAGTTTTAGTAGCCATTCCGGATTTAGGTGGTTTTTCTTTCTTTTTAACTGCTGTAGTAATGGCAGGTTTAATGCAAATTTTATTTGGTGTTTTTAGATTGGGAACTATCTCTCAGTATTTCCCTTCATCGGTTATTAAAGGAATGCTTTCTGGTATTGGTATTATGATTATCTTAAAAGAAATACCGCATGCTTTAGGCTACGATGCCGATTATTTTATAGATGAACAAGTAGAAGGACAAAGTATTTTTACTCCTTTAATGTCCGCTATTGAGGCACTTTCTTTTCCTGTTATTGTATTGACAGTTTTAGCTTTTGCTGTCATTTTGCTTTGGGATAATGTTATTTTGAAAAAAGTAAAAGCATTAAAAATATTGCCGGGCTCATTAATTGTTGTAATATTTGGGATAGCGTATGTAATATTTACTAATAATTATATGCCTGATTTTGTGATAGGAAGTAAGCATTTAGTAGATATTCCTATTATATCAAGTTTAAGTGAATTAAAAGGATTTATTGTTTTTCCTAATTTTGGTAATATATTGTCCTACGATATGTGGCTGGTAGCCTTTACCATAGCAGTGGTGGCAAGTTTAGAATCTTTATTATGTTTAGAAGCTACAGATAAATTAGACCCCAATAAAGCCATTACGCCACCCAATAGAGAATTAATAGCTCAAGGAGCGGGAAATATGTTTGCAGGTTTAATAGGCGGATTGCCAATAACACAAGTTATAGTAAGAAGTTCTGCTAATATGCAAAGTGGTGCTAAATCTAAATTGTCAACTATTTTGCACGGCTTTTTATTAATGGTAACTGTTTTTACAATACCTTTTATTTTAAATAAAATACCTTTCGCTTCATTGGCAGTAATTTTAATATTAATAGGCTATAAATTAGCTACTCCTGCTATTTTTGTTAATATGTATAAAGCCGGTTGGAAACAGTTTGTACCTTTTATATTAACCATTATAGGAGTTGTTGTTTTTGATTTATTAACGGGTATTTCTATTGGAATAGTAGCTGCATTATTTGTAATAATATACAAAAGCTATCAAAATACGCATTTTACTTTAAAAGAAGAGGAAGGAAGTACAAGAATAACTTTAGCAGAAGAACTTACGTTTTTTAATAAATCGCCTTTGTTAGATGAATTTGCACGCGTACCGGACAACTCGCATGTTGTTATAGATAAAACTAATAATGTTTATCTTGATTATGACGTTGCTGAAATTATAGAAGACTTTAAGCTGTCTTCAAAAGAGAGAAATATAACTTTAGAAATAATAGAAAAATAAGAAATAATGGAAAGGAAATTTTATAACCAACTGTTAGAAAATAATAAAAAGTGGGTAGCATCAAGAATAGATGAAAACCCCGAATTTTTTAAAAACTTAGCAAAAGGACAAACGCCACCTGTGCTATGGATAGGCTGTGCCGATAGCCGTGTGCCGGCTAATGAAATAATAGGAGCACAGCCCGGAGAAGTTTTTGTACACCGAAATATAGCCAACATGGTAGTGCATACCGATATGAATATGCTAAGTGTATTAGACTATGCTGTTAATGCACTAAAAGTACGGCACGTAATAGTGTGTGGACACTACGGCTGTGGTGGCGTACAAGCAGCTATGGGCAATAAATCTATTGGATTAATAGATAACTGGCTTAGAAATATAAAAGATGTTTACAGGCTGTATCATGATGAATTAGAAGGAATTAAGGACAAAAAGAAAAGATTTGACCGTTTTGTAGAGCTTAATGTTAAAGAGCAAGTTCTTGATTTATCTAAAACTTCAATAGTGCAAAATGCTTGGAAAAATAAGCAAGCATTGCATTTGCATGGTTGGGTTTACGGTTTAGACTCAGGCATAGTAAAAGATTTAGAAGTAAATGTAAACTCTAACAAACAGCTACAAGAAGTGTATCAATTAGAGTTTTAATAAAAAATAGTTTTTAGTGTAGTGTGTGGGAAAGGCATCTTCTTTATATAAAGTTGATGCCTTTTTTGATTTAATTTATACGGTATATTACAAAGCTATTGTTGTAAAAAGTAGTATCTTTTTTTTGTAAAACAGAATCAATATAAAGCTGAGTGGCATAATTCATTATCTCTTTAGATTGAATAATATAATTGGCATGCAAACTTTCAACATCCTCTTTAATTTCTTCTAAATTATTATAATAGGGATAATTTGAAGCAGAATATCTATGGGTATAAAGAGCCAAAACTCTGGGTTTTATAAAAATAATAGTATCTTCAATAGTGGTGTTATTTTTTATATAATTAAAAGTTTCTTGAGTTTCAATATTTTCTACATACTTAGAAGAAGCAGAAATTGTTTTGGCACTTTTTACTAAGTAAATTCGTAAGGGTAATAAGTAACTTAGGAGTATAATAATAAAAATAAAGAAAGGTTTGATTTTGATATTTTGCTGAATCAAGCTAATTCCTCTAATCATGTAAATAAAGAAAATAGGTGTTAAAGCAAGTATATATCTATAACCTTGGTAATACGGAAAAAGAGCAACGACAATTACAAAAATGCCAAAAATAAATTCAGTAATCTTAATGGTTTTATAATTTTTAAAGGTCAAAATAAAGCCTAAAAGAGTACAGATGATTAAAAAATCTATAAACAAAGCATTTGGAAAATTAAACAGACTACCTTCTAAAGACAGAAAATGTCTATAGGTAGTATAATAATAAAATAAGTTGTTTAAAAAACGCTCAAGAATTTCCTCTTCAAAGAAAAAGGAAGCAAAGTGTTCTACATGTCCTTCTACATTTTTTAATAAAAGAGCAGTTCCAATTTTGTATATCACAACACTTAGTACGGCAGAAAATGTAATGAAAGCTAAATCTTTAAGTTGGTATCTCTTTTTTACAAAATAAGCATAAAAAACATATACTATAAAAGCAATAGATAGAGCAAATCCCATGGTTTTTATGAGTATTGTAAAGCCTACACAACAGGCTAATAGTAGGGAAAGGATAAACTTATGCTTGCTTTTTAATAGCTTTAAAAATAGAATAATTGACAAAGCAAAAAATAATGAGAAAGGAATATCTGATAAAATATTAAGTTTAAAATCTAACATCCAAGGCAGGTAAGATGCCAATAATACTACTACAAATGAAATCCAAGGCTTTTCAAATTTAGCAATTAATATAAACCATACTATGCTGTTAAGTATAAAAAAAAATAGACATATAAGTGAATAAACTTGAATAGTCTGTATTGAAATAACAAACAGCAGGAGCTAAAAGTAGGGGAAACCCAGGAGGGTATGCTTGCGGTGCCAATTCACTATAATTCGGATTGTAAACATAGAATTGCTCGCCTTGGTTTATACCATTACAAACATTTTGAGCCTGAAAAATATACTGAGAAAAATCTCCACCCCAATAATGATAATCTGCAATATTAATAAAAAATAGAGGTATTAATAAAACAAATAGTAATGCTGCAAATCTAATTTTTGACTTTTTCATAAAAAATATTTGTAAAGTTATAAAATTATAAATAGATGTAAATAGTTTTTTATAGTCTAAAATAATACTCCTACTTTTACTGAAAATTGAATATTTGGGAACTTTAGATTGGATAATTTTTATAGCGTACTTAGTTATTGTTTTTTTAATGGGTGTATGGGCATCTAAAAAAGCGAGTACAGGTATAGAATCTTATTTTGTGGCAGACAGAAATTTGCCGTGGTGGTGGCTGGGTATTTCCATTATTGCCACCACATTTGCTGCCGATACGCCTTTGGCTGTTACTGGAATTACTGCAAATAATGGGGTAGTGGGCAATTGGCTGTGGTGGAGCTGGGCAGCCACCTACATAACCGTAGCTATATTTTTTGCTCAAAGGTGGCGAAAAAGCCATGTACTTACCGATGTAGAGTTTATAGAGCTTCGCTATGACGGAAAACAAGCAGCCGTTTTAAGAGGATTTAAAGCATTCTTTTTTGGAGTAGTTTTAAACTGTTTTATTTTAGGGTGGGTTATAACTGCCGCTGTTCAAATAGCCAGTCCTTTTATAGATTGGCAAGCTCTTTTACCTTCATTTTATGCTTTTATGGAGCAATTTTATCCTGCCTTTTTATTGTTTAAAGGCAATCTAAATGCCACCATAACTATTCTTGCTTTGTTAATTATTGTATTGTCATACAGCTCATTAGGAGGAATAAGAGGAGTTATTTTAACCGATTTATTCCAGTTTGCTATTGCCATGATTACTTCTATTGTTTTTGCCTATGTGGTAGTAAAATATTTAGGAGGAATGCAAAGCATACAACATCAATTAGTAGAAATATACGGAGCCGAAAAAGCAGGATATTATACGGAGTTTATACCTTCTTTAAAAAATCCCTTATTGCCTATTCATATCTTTTTGATTTACACTTTAGTGCAGTGGTGGGTTAGGTTTGATTCTGACGGAACAGGATATATAGCTCAAAGAATAAATACCGCTAAAACAGCTAAAGATGCACAAAAAGGTTCTTTACTTTTTGCTATTGCGTTTATAGCTTTGCGTACATGGCCTTGGATATTAGTGGGGCTGGCTTCTTTGGTAATGTTTCCTATTGGGCAAGAAACCATTAAATATATTGCGGAAGGAGAAATAGTGGCTACAAGTAGGGAAGCGGCTTATCCAATTATTATGAGATTGGTATTGCCGGTAGGCTTGTTAGGCTTAACATTTACCAGCTTAATGGCAGCTTTTATGAGTACGGTTGACACGCATATTAACTGGGGCTCAAGCTATTTAACAAATGATATTTATAGGAGATTTATCAATAAAAATGCTTCAGAAAAAGATTTAGTAGGTTTTAGCCGTTGGATGGTTGTATTAATAACTATTTTGGCTATTATTACTTCATCTCAAATGGGAAGTATAGAAGGTGCTTGGAAATTTTTTATTAATGCGGCAGCCGGTTTAGGTATAGCCCAAATAATCCGTTGGTTTTGGTGGCGTGCTAATGCCTATACTGAAATTAGTGCTATGGTGGTGGCACTTTTAATAACCATAATTCTAACAATTATAAAACCCGAAGATGCTTCACCGCACTACGATACTTATGGCTTGTTAATAATAACAATATCTACTATCATAATTTCTATAATTGTAACATTATTAACCAAACCCGTTAATGATGCTACGCTCACAAATTTTGCCCAAAGATGCCTACCCATAGGACTATGGAAAGGGAAAGTAGCTCATAATAAAAGTTTACCTAAGTTCTTAGACACTTTTATCATGTGGTTGCTTGGCTTAACTGTTAGTTTTTCAGGATTATTTGCCATAGGGCATATTTTGTTTGCTCGCTATGTTTTAGGTGTTGTTTTATTTATTGTAGCTTTAATAGCTTTGTTTGTTTTGCTAAAAATGATGCAAAAAGAAAGCAAGTATTTTGAGGAGAGTTGATATTTTAGTACAATAAGACGGAAGCTGATATTAGACTATTATATATCCCTATATCAAATTATTTCTTCTGGCTTTTTGTACCGCTTCTATTTTACTGTGTACTTGTAGCTTTTTGTATATGTTTTCAATATGCTTGCGTATGGTGTGTGGCGATAAAAATAGATTATCGGCTATAACGGTGTAGCTTAGTCCTTTGCTTAACTGCTCCAAAACATCTATTTCTCTACTACTTAATATTACATCTTCGGCATCTTTGTCCAACTCAAAATCTATAGGATTGCGTAAAAGTTTTAAAGTTTTCATGGCAATAGAAGGATTCATAGCTGCACCTCCGTTTAAGGTTTCTAAAATGCCATTGTAAAGGTCTTTTGGGTTCACTTCTTTAAGCAAATATCCATCGGCACCGGCTTTTATGGCATTAAAAATGTTTTCGTCATTATCAAAAACGGTTAGCATTATAATTTTTGTGTTGGGCAGTTTTTGCTTGCATAAGTTAGTAGCTTCTATACCATTCATTATGGGCATTTCTATATCCATAAGTACTACATCTATTTCATCTATAGGGCTAATATTATCTGTAAATTCTTTGCCGTTGTTTTTTTTCATTACCACTTCAAATTCTTCAAAAAAAGAAAGTTTTTCTTCTATAGCTTTCATTAAAAAAACATTGTCATCTACTATGGCTAATTTTATTTTTTTCATGTTTTTAAAGTGTTTTAGTTATTAATGTAATGGTAGTTTTATTTTTTGCAGATTCTATATAGAGTTTACCTTGTATTTCTTCTGCTCTTTTTCTTAATGAGTTTAATCCGTTTCCTTTGTTTAAATTTTCATCTATATTAAAACCTTTGCCGTTATCTTCTATTTGTATCATATTTTCTTTGTCGTTTTGCGTTATGCTAACTTTAATTTCTGATGCATCGGAATGTTTAATGGCATTATTTACACTTTCTTGTATAATGCGGTATATGTGCATTCCTTTTTTTGATTCAAAATTTGTGTTTTCGGGTACAGAACTATTAAAACTAAAATTTATATTTTGCAATGAAACTTTGGCTTGATTGATGAAATTTGAAATTCGGGTGTTTAAATCTTCTATGCTTATTTCATTTTTATTCATTGCCCATATTGTATCTCTAAGCTCTTGTATAGTATCTTTAGTAAACTCACTTAGCGATGAAAGTTTATCGCCTACAAAATTATCGCTGTTAGTTAAAAACATTTTTAGGTTTTCAATAGAAGAAATAATAAAGGTTAGCTGGGAGCCTATACTGTCGTGCAAATCTCTTGATATTTCAAGGCGTTGGTTTTGAAGTTTATTATTGGTTTCTATTTTGGCTAAAGCAGTGTTAAGCTCTTTTTCTCTTTCTAATTGTTTGTTTTTGAATCGCTGCTGATTTATAAATATAAAACCTAAAAGTGCTAAGGTTATAAAAACAATGCTGATTATTAAAAGTTGGTTGTTTTTGTTTTCTATTTTCAGTTCACGCTCGGCTACTTTTAGTTTTTCTTGGGCTAAAGCTTTTTCTTTTTCTTGTGTTTCATAGCGTACAGTCATATTATTGAGCTGCTCAAATTTTTCAGTATTTAATATTTCATCTTGAAGGTCTTTATACTTTACGTAATACTCCAAAGCCTCATTATATCTGCCTTGTTTTTTTCTTAACTCATGCAAGCGATAATAAGCTTCCGATTCAAATTGTTTATCATTATTTTCAATAACAGTTTTTAAGCTGGATTGTAATATTTCTTCTGCTTCGGCATATTTTCCTTGTTCTATATACACTTTGCCTAAATTGATACCTGCTATACGGCTTTTGTATTTTTTGCTGGTGTTTATAGATTTTAATAAATACTGCTCTGCATTTTTCAAATCGCCCATTTTAGTGTAGGTATTTCCTATATTGCTATACCAAACTATAAGATTGGAAGTGTCTTGGGCTTCTAAAAAATATTTAACAGCATTTAGGTTGTTTTCAAGAGCTTGTTTATAGTTTTCTTGTGCGTCATAGGCTATACCTAATAATCCATAAGATTTTCCTATATGTTCTTTTTTGCCTGTTTCTAAAGCTATAATTAATCCTTTTTCATACCATTCTATTGCTTTGTCAAATTCGCCCATTCTGTCATATATGTAGCCTACTTCTTGTATGTATAATATTTGTTTGTCTTTGGCTGGTAGTTTTTGAGCTATGCCTAAGCATTGCAGTCCTGTGGCAAGAGCTTCGGGATACAAGCCTTTTCGTTCATAAGTTCTGGTTTTCCAGTAGTATGATTCTGCTAATAATGAATCATTTACGCTTTCAAATTCTGCTATGGCTTTATCTAAATACGCTAAATGCTTTTCATCATTTTTATAGTATAAATGTATAAAAGCTTCCCAAAACAAGGCTAAACCTTTGGTTTCTTTATCTGTAGCGGTTTGATAGGCTTTAGTTATATATTCTAAATTTACACTGTCTAATTCAGCATAAGTATAATATTTAGCAAGCTCAATATAGGACAATGCTTTTTCATTGCTATCTAAACTTTGAATGACATTTTTAACACTATCCGGGTTGTTAATTAATGCACTAAACAATATACTTGGCAAAAAAAGGAAAATAATATAAAAGCACTTTTTCATAATAAGGGTAGAAACTAAAGTTTTGTTCTAACTTCCTAATTTACTTAAATTTTTATAATTAGATTAACAGACGTGCCTTTTTCCAAATTTTTTATATCAAAATTAGCATTTAGTTCTTGAGCTCTTTTTCTCATGGTTAACAGCCCATTTCCTGTGTTTTCTTTGTTTTGAGCTATTCCTACGCCATTATCTTTTATAGCAATTTGAATTTCATTTTCTGTTACATCTGTTTCTACTAATATTTTAGTGGCTTTTGCATGCTTTATAGCGTTGTTTACGGCTTCTTGTATTATTCTATAAATATTAATGCCGTTTTTAGAGGTAAAAGGTTTTACTTTAAAATTGTTTTCGTTAAATTTAAAATTAAAATCTATACCATTTAGCGATAATTTTGCGTTTTCTATAAAGTTTGAAATTCTGCTTTTTAAATCTTCAATAGTTATTTCTTCTTTATTCATAGCCCAAATAGTATCTCTAAGCTCTATAATCGTATCTTTTGTGAAACTACTTATATTAGTAAGTTTTTCTTCTATTTTTGGGTTTTTATCAGTCATAGCATACTTTAAATTATCTATTGACGAAATAATAAAAGTAAGTTGAGCACCTATATTGTCGTGCAAATCACGTGAAATTTGAAGACGTTGTTCTTGAAGTCTGTTTTGTGTTTCTATTTTTTGCAATGCGTCTTTAAGTTCATTTTCTTGTTTTAGCTGTTTATTTTTTTGGTTTAAATAGTTATAAATAAAAATAGAAAGGAGAATAATAAATAAAACAACTGAGATGCTAATTATTATATAAGCTTTTTGCTCGGCTATTTTAGCTTTTTGTACCAATATTTCCTTTTCCTTTTTTTCCGTTTGGTAAATAGTTTCCAGCTCTTGTGCTGTTTTATTTAGGTTTTGATTTTCTATTTGGGCAAAAAGTGCATTGTATTTTTTATTGTAGTAGATTAAACTGTCCATATTATTATTGTAGGCATACATATACGCCAATAGTTGATAAACTTGTATAAGCTTATCATTATATTGCATTTTTTCTAAGTTTTTTTCAAGCAAAAGAGCCTTGGGAAGTGCTTCGTTTATTTTACCTAAATTAAACAAGCTGATAACATACGTTAAGTTAGAACTTTCTAAATCACTTTGTGTGCCTAATTGCTCTCTTAAATCAATAGATTTTTTTACATAATAAAGGGAAGAATCATATTGATTGTAATTAATGAAGATAGAGGCATAGTTATTATAAATAGTAGCTAAAGCAACCATGTTTTTGCTAATATTAGCATAATGCTCTGCTTTTTTAAGTGTATTTAAAGCACCAGTAGTGTCTTTAATTTCTAAATTAATACCCGAAAGATTTATTAAGGTGTTAGAAAGTCGTAGATAATCTTCTGTTTCTTCAAAATATTTTAAAGGTCTTTCAATGTATTCTAAAGCTTTTTTATAATTTCCTTGTGTATGATAGTTTGCTGATAAATTTGAATAAATATTGTTTATAATATTTTCGTTATCAACTTCTTCATAATAAGAAAGAGATTTAAGTAAATAAAAAACAGAGCTGTCATACTGTGTTAATCTGCTGTAATTGCTCCCTATTTTAAAGTCTAAAGAAGCTACTCCTTCTTCATCATTCAGCTTCGTTCTAATTTGTTTAGAAATATTGCAATAATCTATTGATTTTATAAAATCGCCTTTATAAATATACACATTAGCTAAATCGTTGTAAGCCTGTGCTATAAGTGTATCATTTTTTAGTTTTTTTGATATTTCTAATGAAATATTGCCATATTTTTCGGCAGAATCTACTGAAACGTACAATACATGATACCATGATAAATCGGCAGCTAAAGTGGCTTTTTCTTTTTCGTTGGTAGTTTTATGGTATTGTTCTAAAGTTTGTTTTATTATTTCTACACCATCTTGTGCCTGCAAAGCAATGGAAAAGAAGAAAAAAAACATTATAAAAAGGTGTTTCATAATATTAGTTTAAAGGGTTTTTTTAACTACATGAAATTAGTGAAACAAAGATTGTAATTATAATTTAATTGGGGTATAAGGCAATTGTAGTATAATTTAATAATGACTATTCGTTATTATATCAATAATTTATGCTTTAAGATAGCATCTTGGGACGTTTAAGAAAGTTTGTGGTCTTTTACTTTTGTCTTGATACAAAAGTAACAAAAAATCAAGACTGTAATCAAAAATACTAAAATGCTATAAAACAGACGATGACAAATTAATGTATGCTCAACTTCATTTTTCCTAAAGTATTTTTATTTGTAGGAGCATACTAATTTGTCTGTTTATTGTTTTATAATTTCATTCATTTTGGATGTCTATTTTACATCATTTCTTAACGTATTTTTGATTAAGGTCGGGTAAAAGTGCACCTTAAGTTTGCAAGCGGGGCACCCATTAACCGAAAACTCCGTAAAAAATTAAACTGTTTGAAGAACGAAGTGATGAGTTTTTAATTTTTAGGAGTTGAGGTTATAATGGGTCACTGAAAACTTAGTGCGATTCTTTTGTAACTTTTCTTCTAAAGAAAAGTTAATGTAAAATACTTCATAGGTATCTTTATGGATAGTCATTAATTTAATATAACAGAACTATATCGTCTGTTCTAACTATGTTTGAGTAGTTGCCACTTCTATCCCTTATTATTACGTAATAAAAAACAGTATCAGCAGGATTTGGACTTGTTTTTTTATTAAGGAAAAAAGATAGGTCAACTTCACCGGAAATGGCTTTAACATTTCCCGTAGGTGTTAAATCGGGCAGTTGAAAACTTTGGAAACAGCTATCTCTGCTGTCAATTATAAAAGCAGAATAATATTTGTCGTTATAACAGGAAGAGTCTGAAAGATATTCGCAATTTGAATTGCATGAAGGATTTTCTGCTTCACTGCCACCTAAATCGCCATTGCCATCAGTAAAGGAAATAGTTAAAGAGGCAAATACAGATGTTTGTACGTATTCTTCTGTAGTGCTAACACTTACATATTCTATATGTGGTTCATTAGGATATTTTGGTTCTGCTACACATGCCCATAAGCCTGTTAATAACCCAAAGGCTAAAAATATGTTTAGTTTATTTTGCATTGTACCTTTGCAATATTAACTCTTTTTTTGCTAATAAAGTATAATGTATAGCTTAGATATTTTTAAAACAGATGAAATTTTTGAAGAAATTGCTTTGCAAGTTTTTCATTTTCAAGCAGAAAACAATACTGTTTATAATGAATATTTGAGCTATTTAGATGTTAATATTGAAGATATAGATAGTATAAATAAAATACCTTTTTTACCTATTTCCTTTTTTAAAACGCATAAGGTTATTTGTAGTAATTTTTCCGTAGAAACTATTTTTAAAAGTAGTGGAACAGGAAATTTAAGAAGTACGCACTATGTTTCAAATACAGCTTTGTATAAAGCCAGTTTTATTAAAAACTTTGAAAATACTTATGGCTGCTTAAATGAAATTCGCTTATTGGCTTTGTTGCCGTCTTATCAAGAAAATAAGTATTCTTCTTTGCTTTTTATGGTAGATGAATTAATAGCACAAACTAAAAATAATGGAAGTGAATATTTATCTTTTGAAAATGAAGATTTATTGCTGAAAAAGCTTGAAGAAGCTAATAAAAGTATGCTTAAAGTGATATTAATAGGAGTGAGTTTTGCCCTTTTAGATTTAGCTGAAAAATACAGTTTAGATTTAAGCAACATTATAATTATAGAAACAGGAGGTATGAAAGGTCGCAGGAAAGAAATAACGCGAGTAGAACTGCATGAGATATTAAAAAAGAGGTTTAAAGTACAGCAAATTCATTCAGAATACGGAATGTGTGAGTTATTAAGCCAGGCTTATGCTACTGAAAATGAAAAATTTCAAGCTCCTAATTGGATGAAAGTTTATACCCGACCTTTGCAAGAGCCTTTTGCACAATGTAAAACGGGCGAAACAGGCGTGCTTAAAATAATAGATTTAGCCAATGTTTATTCCTGTTCTTTTATAGAAACAGAAGATTTAGGTATAGTGCATAAAGATGGAAAATTTGAAGTGCTGGGCAGAATAGACTATGCCGCTTTAAGAGGATGCAATTTAATGTATCAATAGTTATAATGATAGTTAACAGACTTTAAGGTGTCTTTTTTACAAAAAATTGCTGTTGGTGTTTGTATAATGATTTATATTTACATACCCGATTAAACAAAGTTTTAAAATATCCAAATATGAACCAAACTGTAAAAGAGTGTTTTTCAATAAATGATTTAAAAAAATTGGCACAAAAAAAAATGCCCAGTGTAATGTTTGATTACATGGAAGGTTCTGCCGAAGATGAAATAACCGCACAGTGGAATATTAACGCTTTTGAAAAGTACGAATTTGTACCACGAGTTTTACGAAATGTTGAAAATATTGACCTTAGTACATCCATACAAAATATTAATTTAGAAATTCCTATAATTAGTGCCCCTACGGGAATGTCAAAAATGTTTCATCATGAAGGCGAAATTGCAGTAGCTAAAGCCAGTGCTAAAGCAGGTACGGCATATACACTTTCTACAGTGGGTACTTCTTCTATTGAAGATATAGCCAATGTTTGTAGCGGACCTAAGTTTTTTCAAATATATGTTTGGAAAAACAAAAATATGACACAAGATTTTATTGAAAGATGCAAGCAAAATAATTACAACGGTTTAATGTTAGCGGTAGATTCTCCGGCATTGGGCAAAAGAGAAAGAGATTTAAGAAACGGACACGGAAGACCTAAAGTATTGCGATTAAACATAGCTAAAAGTGCTTTGAGTAAGCCTTATTGGTTGTATAATTACTTTAAAAATCCTAAGTGGCGAATGGCAAATATGATAGAACACATGCCTTATGGTACTGAAACCACAAAAATAATAGACGATGTAAATGCCCAATTTAGAGCAGATGTAAACTGGGATGATGTGCAAAAAATGATGAATCAATGGCAAGGGACTTTTATTCTTAAAGGTATTCAAAGTGTAGCAGATGCCATAAAAGCAGCAGAAGTGGGCGTTTCGGGTATAGTTTTATCTAATCATGGGGGGCGTCAGCTTGACGGAGCACCTGCCACTTTAGATTTACTACCAGAAGTGATAAAAGCTGTAGGAAATAAAATAGATATTTATATAGACGGAGGTATAAGAAGAGGAAGCGATGTGGTAAAAGCTTTAGCTTTAGGAGCAAAAGCCGTACTCATAGGCAGAGCCTATTTGTATGGTTTAGCTGCTGGTGGAGAAAAAGGCGTAGATAGAACCTATGAAATACTAAAAGATGAAATGACTCGGGTAATGCAATTTATTGGTTGCGATTCTATTGCTAAATTAAATGAAGGGTATATTAAAAAAAGGGTTTAAGCTATAATTTTATCCTCTTTAAGTTTTTTAATAATACTAAAAGTGCCTCCCGTGTTTTCTTGTACATAATGGCTGGCGGTACTGCCGGCAGATGCATTATTGTTTTTATCTAAAAAGTAACTCACTGCATTTTCAAGTTCTATAGAATTGGTAACACATTTAGCTGCATTAAGCCTAATTAAATCAATAGCTTCCTTGCTTTTTGTATGATTGGGACCATAAATTAATGCTTTGCCATAAACTGCCGCTTCTAATACATTATGCACACTTGTGTTAAAACCGCCACCTATATAGCACAGCGTAGCATATCGGTATATTAAAGAAAGTTTCCCCACGCTATCTATTATAAGTACTTTTTTATCTTTTACATCTATAGGGTTAGATAATAACGTATGGTTTTTAAAATTCTTTTGAATTTGTTTTATCCTTATTTCATTAACATCATGAGGAACTATAATCAATTTTAAATGACTAAACTCTTTTACAATATTTTTTAGTATTACTTCATCTTTAGCCCATGTACTACCGGCTATTAAGCAGTTATTCCCGTCAATAAAAGATTCTATTATATCATTTCCAAAATTTAATTCACTAATGTGTTTTACCGTATCAAAACGTGTATCTTTTGCTATAGAACAGTGGTTAAATTGATGATTTTGTAATAAATTTAAAGAGTAATCATCTTGTACAAAAATATGAGTAAAGCAATTAAGTATAGCTTTATGTAAAACTCCGTATTGTTTAAAAAACAATTGATTATCTCTAAAAATAGCTGAAATTAAGTATGTAGGTATTTTTTGATTTTTTAATTCATTTAAGTAATAAAACCAAAAATCGTATTTAATAAAAAACACAAATGCCGGATTAATTTTTCTAACAAAGTTTTTAGCGTTTAAAGCAGTATCTTTGGGTAAATAATAAACTTCTTTAGCCAAGGCATAGTTATATCTATAGTTGTATCCCGAAGGGGAGTAAAAAGTAATGATGATAGGATATTTTAGATTATTGTAGCACCAATTAATTACAGGTTTTGCTTGCTCAAACTCTCCTAAAGAAGCACAATGAAACCATATAGTTTTCTCTTTTTCAGGCTTAATATCTTGCGTTAATCTTCCTTTGGTAAAAGAATTTGCTTTTGAATTAAAAGGACTTGCTATGCCAATAAACAAATGGTATAAACCAATGCCTATGGAATAAATTATTTTAGAGATAAATAAAAGCATGGTTTAATAATAGTAATATTCGCTTTTGGTGGTTTTGCCAAAATAAACAGGTATATACCAGTTCAATTTAATACCATACATTAAATCAACTCTGGTTTCTTTTAACTTTTGATTCAAATAAAAATCATAAGGGCGAGCATTGTGCGTAAAAGCTTCTGTAAGTTCAAAACCCAACGCTAAATTTACAAATTTACCTTTGTTTAGCTTTATTAATCCTATGTATTGAGAAAGTAAAATACCGTTAGAAAATCTATCGTATCCTTTGGCATAATTTCCTGTAAGTTGTGGTGTTTTCTTTTTGTCAACATCAATTAAAATTTTGTGTTGCATATAACCAATGCCCAGTTTAACCAACAAACCACTATTGGGCTTAGATTTTCTAAAATAAAATCCTTTTCCGGCATTTAATTTAACTATGGCACCTCTTAAATTTAAGTTTACGTCATCTAAAGGACCTTCGTTAGTAATGGTTTGTCCGTTAGAAGCTAAAGTGTGTTTAATATGGTCTGTTTCTTTAACTTTTGTTCCAAATAAAAATCCACCTTCTGCACCTATTTGCCAGTTGGCTTTAAATTTATAATCGGCTGCTAAGCCAAATTGATAACCTATGCCAAATCGTTTAGCCATATCTGCACCCGGAAATTGAACACTTATAACAGGCGAAATAAGAAAAACATCATGGTATTCGGGTTTTGTATCTTCACTTTCATTATTTTGAGAAAACACAACAATAAACGGAATACAGAAAGTAAATATTATTAGCGATTTTAATTTCATCAAACAAAAATAAGTAAATCAAATTCTTTTATCCGAATTAATGAAATAATAATAGTGTAGAACAGGTATAAATTATATCTTTGCAGGCAAATAGAGTGTATGAAACCTATACAAATGGTTGATTTAAAAACGCAACACGATAAGTTGCAACCCGAATTAAATAATAAGATTTTAGAAGTAGTAGAAAGTACTGCTTACATAAAAGGAGAGGAGGTTTCGTTATTTGAGCAAGAACTTGCCGAATATTTAGGTGTTAAGCATGTAATAGCTTGTGCTAACGGTACCGATGCTCTGCAATTAGCCATGATGGCTTTAGGCTTAAAATCCGGAGATGAAGTAATTACTGCCAATTTCACTTATGTGGCAACTGCTGAAATAATTGCTTTGTTAAAGTTGAAACCGGTATTAGTAGATGTTGACCCTAAAACATTTAATATTGATATACAGGCACTTAAAAATGCTATAACGCCAAAAACAAAAGCTATAGTTCCTGTTCATTTGTTTGGTCAGTGTGCCGATATGGAACCAATTTTAGAATTAGCTAAAAAACACAATTTATATGTTGTAGAAGATACCGCACAATCGTTGAGTGCCAAGTATTTTTTTAGCAATGGCACAGCTAAAATGGCTGGAACTATTGGAGATATAGGAACTACATCTTTTTTCCCGTCTAAAAATTTAGGCTGCATGGGTGATGGCGGTGCATTGTTTACTAATAATGACGAATTGGCTTTAAAATTAAAAATGATAGCTAATCATGGGCAGTCAAGAACCTATTATCATGATTTAGTGGGTGTAAACTCAAGATTGGACAGTATTCAAGCGGCTGTTTTGCGTATAAAATTAAGACAGTTAAATAATTATAGTGTAAACCGTTATAATGCAGCTCAATATTACAATGAATTGTTAGAAAATGTTGATGCTATACAAGCACCTTTTGAAGCAGTAAATTCAACTCATGTTTTTCATCAATATGTGTTGAAAACCAAAGGAATAGATAGAGATAAATTAAAATCTTATTTATTAGAAAATAATGTGCCTTGCAATATTTATTATCCTGTTCCTTTAAATAAACAAAAGGCATATTTAGATTTAGACAGCGAATATCCTGTTACAGAAAGTTTGTGTAAAGAAGTAATAGCTTTGCCAATCCATACAGAATTACAAAAAGAACAACAAGATTATATAGTTAGTAAAATAAAAGAATTTATAAATGAAAATTAGTGTAATAGGCACGGGATATGTCGGATTAGTTTCAGGCGTATGCTTTGCTGAGACAGGAAATGATGTAATTTGTGTAGATATAGACGAAAATAAAGTAAATAGACTAAACAATAAAGAGTGTATTATTTACGAACCGGGTTTAGATATTTTATTGGAAAGAAATGTTGACCAAAACAGAATTTCTTTTACCACAGACTTAGAATATGCGGTATCTAACAGTGATATTATATTTTTAGCTTTGCCTACACCTCCGGGAGGAAATGGTGAAGCAGATTTATCTTATGTGCTTGGAATGGCAGATACCTTAGGCAAAATAATTGACAGTTATAAAATAATAGTTGATAAAAGTACCGTACCTGTAGGAACGGCAGATTTAGTAAGAGCAAGAATAGCCAAAAATGCAAAAGTAGAATTTGATGTGGTATCCAATCCTGAATTTTTGAGAGAGGGAGTTGCCGTAGATGATTTTATGAAGCCGGATAGAGTAGTGATAGGAGTTTCTTCAGAAAAAGCTAAAGCTATAATGGAACGCTTATACAAGCCTTATGTAATGTCTGGTAATCCTATTATTTTTATGGATGAACGTTCTGCGGAACTGACTAAATATGCTGCAAATTCATTTTTGGCTACAAAAATTTCATTTATGAATGAGATAGCTAACCTTTGTGAATTAACAGGAGCAAATGTAGATATGGTTCGTAAAGGCATGGGAGGTGATGATAGAATAGGGAAGCGTTTTCTTTTTGCAGGCATAGGATATGGCGGTAGTTGTTTTCCTAAAGATGTGCAAGCTTTAGCTAAAACAGCAAAAGATTTAAAATATGATTTTAAAATTTTAAATGCTGTAATGGATGTTAATACTCAGCAAAAAGAGTTGTTTTTCAGTAAGATAAAAGACTATTACAAAGGAAATTTAAAAAATAAGAAAGTAGCATTGTGGGGTTTATCTTTTAAACCTAATACCGATGATATCAGAGAAGCTCCGGCATTAAAATTAATAAGCAATTTTTTAGCAGAAGGAGCATCAGTACAAGTTTATGACCCGGAAGCTATGGAAAATGTAAAAAGAGTTTTTGGCGATAAAATAACTTACACTAAAAATATGTATGAAGCTATTGAAAACACCGATTTTTTGGTTATAGCTACAGAATGGACAGTATTTAGAACGCCAAATTTTGATAAATTAAGAACAAACATAAAAGATAAAGTTATTTTTGACGGTAGAAATTTGTACGATTCTAAAAATATAGAAGAGGAAGGATTTACTTATTTTAGCATAGGAAGACCATAATGAAAAGAGTTTTAATAACAGGTGCAGCAGGATTTTTGGGTTCACATTTGTGTGATAAGTTTATTAATGAAGATTTTCAAGTAATAGGAATGGATAATTTTATTACAGGAAATCCGAAAAATATAGAGCATCTATTTAAGCTAAAAAACTTTGAATTTTATCATCATGATGTAACTAAGTTTATTCATATTCCGGGCAATTTAGATTATATTTTACATTTTGCTTCGCCAGCAAGTCCTATAGATTATTTAAAAATTCCTATACAAACTTTAAAAGTTAGTTCCTTAGGAACGCATAACTGTTTAGGTTTAGCTAAAGCTAAAAATGCAAGAATTTTAGTGGCTTCTACGTCCGAAATTTATGGAGATCCTTTAGTGCACCCACAAAATGAGGATTATTGGGGAAATGTAAACCCCATAGGGCCAAGAGGCGTGTATGATGAAGCCAAACGCTTTCAAGAGGCATTAACTATGGCATATCATACTTTTCATAATGTAGAAACAAGAATAGTACGTATATTTAACACTTATGGCTCAAGAATGAGATTAAATGACGGTAGAGCATTACCTGCATTTATAGGGCAAGCATTAAGAGGAGAAGATATTACTGTTTTTGGAGATGGTAGTCAAACTCGTTCTTTTTGTTATATAGATGATTTGGTAGATGGAATATATAAATTGTTGATGAGTAATTATCAATATCCTGTAAATATTGGAAACCCTGATGAAATAAGTATAAGAGAATTTGCAGAAGAAATAATTGCATTGACGGGTACTAATCAAAAAATAATTTTTAAAGATTTACCTAAAGACGACCCCAAACAAAGACAACCAGATATTTCAAGAGCAAAAGAAATATTAGGCTGGCAACCAAAAGTGTCAAGGAAAGAAGGATTAAAGAAAACCTATGAGTATTTCAAAAGTCTTTCTCGTGAAGAATTAACTAAAAAAGAACATAATAATTTTGAAAAATACATCATTAAATAAAGATTATTTTGCTCACGAAACAGCCGTAATAGACGAAGGTTGCGAAATAGGAGCAGGCACAAAAATATGGCACTTTACCCATGTTATGTCTAATTCTAAAATGGGAGAAAACTGTAATTTAGGGCAAAACGTAGTCGTTTCGCCAAATGTAGTTTTGGGCAATAATGTGAAAGTGCAAAACAATGTTTCAATATATACTGGCGTAATTTGTGAAGATGATGTTTTTTTGGGACCATCTATGGTTTTTACAAATGTTATAAACCCCAGAAGTGCCGTAAATAGACGAAATGAGTATATGAAAACAATTGTAGGAAAAGGTGCAAGTATTGGTGCTAATGCTACTATTGTTTGTGGCAATAATATTGGAGAATTTGCTTTTATCGGTGCCGGGGCTGTTATAACTAAAGAAATACCGGCTTATTCTTTGTGGGTAGGAAACCCGGCAAAACAAATAGGATGGATGAGCGAATACGGACACCGATTAATTTTTGATGAGAATAATGAAGCTATTTGTCCGGAAAGTAAAGAAAAATATAAACTAATAAATTCAAATAAAGTAATAAAACTCTAATACAAAAGTATATGTACAATAAAATTATAAATAAAGAAAAAAAGATAGCGGTAATAGGATTGGGGTATGTAGGTTTGCCTATTGCTCTTGAATTTGCTAAAAAAGTACCTGTTATTGGTTTTGACATTAATAAAGAGCGTGTTAAAATGATGCAAAATGGTATTGACCCCAGTCAAGAGCTTGAAAAAGAAGCTTTTGAGGGTGTAGATATTAAATTTACCGCAAATGAAGATGACTTAAAAGAAGCTAATTTTTTCATTGTTGCAGTGCCTACACCTGTTGACATACACAAAGTGCCAGATTTAAAACCGGTGCTTAGTGCATCTAAAACCGTAGGTAAAGCATTAAAAAAAGGAGATTATGTTGTTTATGAATCAACAGTTTATCCTGGCTGTACGGAAGAAGATTGTATTCCCATATTAGAAAGTAAATCAGGACTAAAATTTGTTGAAGATTTTAAGGTAGGATATTCTCCGGAAAGAATAAATCCGGGAGATAAAGAACATACTATTACTAAAATCACAAAAGTAGTTTCCGGTTGCGATGCAGAATCATTAGATAATATAGCTAAAGTATATGAAATAGTAGTAGAAGCAGGAACTTTTAGAGCGGCTAATATTAAAGTAGCTGAAGCAGCAAAAATCATTGAAAATACACAAAGAGATGTGAATATTGCATTGATGAATGAATTATCAAAAATATTTGATAAGATGGGTATTAACACTTTTGATGTTTTACAAGCTGCAGGTACTAAATGGAATTTCTTAAAGTTTTTTCCCGGCTTAGTGGGTGGGCATTGTATAGGTGTAGATCCTTATTATTTGACTTACAAAGCTATAGGATTAGGTTATAAACCAGAAGTTATACTTTCTGGCAGAAGAATAAATGACAGCATGGGAGCTTATGTGGCTCAAAAGTTGGTTCAAAAAATGATAAAACAAGAAAAACAACTTATTAAAACTAAAGTTTTAGTAATGGGTTCAACTTTTAAAGAAGATGTAGCCGATATAAGAAACTCTAAAGTAATAGATGTAATTGAAGAGCTTAAATCTTTTTCTGTAAATGTAGATGTTATAGATGCACACGCTGAAAAACATGAAATGAAAGAAGAATATGGTATTGATTTATTAGATGAACCGGGAAAAAATTATGATGCGGTTATAGTTGCGGTAAATCACAAAAAATATATGGATTTAGATGAAGAGTACTTTAAAAGTATATCCACTGAAAATCCAATAGTTGTAGATATTAAAGGTATTTATAGAGATAAATTTAAAGACATAGACTATTGGTCTTTATAAAAAATTAATTTATGAAGAAATTATTAATTACCGGAGGAGCAGGGTTTATAGGTTCGCATGTAGTGCGTTTATTTTTAGATAAATATTCAGAATATGAAATTTATAATTTAGATAAGCTTACTTATGCCGGCAATTTAGAAAATTTAAAGGATATTGAGCAAAATCCTAATTATCATTTTGTTAAAGGAGATATAACAGATGCTACTTTTATCCATAACTTATTTGAAGAAAATCAATTTGACGGAGTTTTACATTTAGCAGCAGAAAGCCATGTAGATAGGTCTATCAGCAATCCATTAGAGTTTGTAATGACGAATGTAATAGGTACAGTAAATTTATTAAATGCAGCAAAAACTACTTGGGGAAATTTTGACAATAAGAAATTTTACCACATCAGCACCGATGAAGTATATGGAGCATTAGGAACAACGGGTTTGTTTACAGAAGATACACCTTATGACCCACACAGTCCTTATTCTGCTTCTAAAGCAAGCTCAGACCACTTTGTAAGAGCTTATTATGACACCTATGGGTTGCCTGTGGTTATTTCAAATTGTAGCAACAATTATGGTTCGCATCAATTTCCCGAAAAATTAATTCCACTTTGTATCAATAACATTAAAAACAATAAGAGTTTGCCTATTTATGGAGATGGAAAATATACAAGAGATTGGCTTTGGGTAACAGACCATGCCAGAGCTATTGATATGGTTTTTCATAAAGGAAAATTAGGGGAAACATATAATATAGGCGGTTTTAACGAATGGCAAAACATAAATTTAGTAAAAACACTTTGCCGATTAATGGATAAAAAATTGGGGAGAGCAGAAGGTACTAATGAAAAATTAATAACATTTGTAAAAGATAGACCGGGACACGATTTGCGTTATGCAATAGATGCTACCAAAATAGAAAAAGAACTGGGTTTTAGACCTTCCGTAACATTTGAAGAAGGTTTAGAAAAAACAGTTGATTGGTATTTAAACAATGAAGAGTGGCTAAAAAACGTTACTTCCGGAAATTATAAAAACTATTACGAAAAACAATATTCTCATTAATGCCTTTGTACAAAAATAAATATCATACAAAACCAATAGAAGACAAATCTTTTTTAGTAACGGGAGGAGCAGGATTTATTGGTTCTCACATAGTTGCTTATTTAATGCACAATGGTGCTAAAAAAGTGCGTATTTTAGATAATTTAATAACGGGAAATTATAGCAATATTCAACAATGGGAAAATCACCCAAATTTTGAATTTATAGAAGGAAATATTTGTGATACAGCCACATGTATTCATGCCGCTAAAGATGTTGATTATCTTTCTCACCAAGCGGCATTGGGTTCAGTGCCACGGTCTATAAAAAACCCGCACAGAACAAACGAAATTAATGTAGCCGGCTTTTTAAATATGATGTTGGCAGCCAAAGAACACAATATAAAACAAGTGGTTTATGCTTCATCATCATCCGTATATGGCGATGAAAAAACATTGCCCAAAAAAGAAGATAAAATAGGTAGTCCTTTATCGCCTTATGCTGTTTCAAAATATACAAATGAGCTTTATGCTAAAGTTTTTGGCACTACTTATGGAATGAAAATAATAGGTTTGAGATATTTTAATGTTTTTGGTCCCAATCAAGACCCTAATGGACCTTATGCAGCGGTTATTCCTATTTTTATTGATAAATTAAACAGAGGTCAAGATGTTTTTATAGATGGAGACGGAGAGCAAACCAGAGATTTTACTTTTGTAGAAAATGCTGTGCAAGCAAACATTAGAGCCATGCTTACCGACAATGAAAAAGCTATAAACCAAGTGTATAATATAGCTTATGGCGAAAATTACTCTGTAAATCATCTATATAATTCAATAAGAGAACAATTGGGCAGTAGCCAAAAAGCCATACACAGAGATAGTAGAGTAGGAGATGTAAGAAATTCATTGGCAGATATTAGTAAAGCAAAAGAATTGTTAGGGTATAATCCTTTGTTTAGTTTTAATGATGGTTTGCCTGTAACTATAAAATCTTATTTAAAGTAAAGTAATTTGTTAGGTATTTTTAAAAATATATTTTCAAAGAAAGAAAGCATATACTTTAGCTCATTTAAAGATATAGCAGTAGATATTCATTCTCATTTAATACCTAATATTGATGATGGTTCTAAAAGCAAAGAAGAATCTTTAGAGATAATAGAGCATTTTACAAACTTAGGTTTTCAAAAAATAATAACTACGCCACACACCATGAAAGGCGGCTACGATAACACTAAGGAAATAATAGAAACAGGTACTTTAGAACTTAATAAATATCTCAATCAAAATAATGTATTTGATATTAGTTCATCTTCAGAATACTTTGGAGATGAGCATTTTATGAAGTTAATTAAAAGTAAAGAATTACTTCCTATTTTCAATAAATATATACTTTTTGAGCAGTCATTTGTACAAAAATCAGCTTTATTTGATACTATAGTTTTTGAACTGCAGTTGGAAGGATATAAACCTATTTTAGCTCATCCGGAGAGATATAATTATTTAATGGATAAAGATTTGAAAACTTACAAAGAAATAAAAAGCAAAGGCGTTTTATTTCAGCTAAATTTATTTTCTTTATTAGAAATATATGGTGAAGGAGCTAAAAAAGTAGCAGAAAAACTAATAGATGCACAACTTATAGACTTTGTTGGTACAGATATTCACAATAGAGCACAGCTTCCTTTTATGGAGCAGTTATTTAAAAGCGAATATTTATTTAAACTAATTCAGCAAGGTAAATTATTGAATAAAACATTACTATAGATGAAGTTTATTGAAACACCCATAAAAGATTTGTGGATTATAGAGCCTACAGTTTTTGAAGATAGCAGAGGTTATTTTTTTGAAAGTTTTAATAAAAGAACTTTTAAAAAAGGCACAGGTTTAAATATTGATTTTGTGCAAGATAACCAATCTAAATCTGAATATGGAGTGCTAAGAGGAATGCACTGGCAAGAAGGGGAACACGCACAAGCAAAATTAGTTTCAGTTTTAGAAGGAGCAGTGCAAGATATAGCCGTAGATTTAAGACCCAATTCGCCAACTTATGGGCAGTATTATTCTATAATATTAAGTGCTGAAAATAAAACTCAGTTTTTTGTGCCCAGAGGCTTTGCCCATGGTTTTTTGGTACTTAGCGAAACGGCTGTTTTTAGTTATAAATGCGATAACTATTACAACAAAGAAAGTGAAGGTGGAATAATTTATAATTGTCCTAAACTAAATATAGCTTGGGCATTAGATGAAAAAGATTTTAAACTTTCTGATAAAGATAAAATGTTACCTTGCTTGAAAGCGTAAAAAAAATTATGCCGTTACAGAATTGTACAAGTCATTTCTTCTTTCCTGTACTTTTTCATCTTCTAAATAATCATCGTAGGTTGTAAATTGTTTATCTATACAGCCGTTAGGACCAAATTCAAAAATACGATTAACCGAAGTATGCATAAAACTATGGTCTTGGGTGGTTAAAAGTATAATACCACTGAAATCTTTTACGCCATTGTTAAAAGCCGTTATTGCCTCTAAATCTAAATGAGAAGTTGGTTCGTTTAGCATTACCACATTGCCTTCTTGCAACATACATCTTGAAACCATACAACGCACTTTTTCTCCCCCCGATAGTACACTTACTTTCTTAAAACTCTCTTCTCCCGTAAATAACATTTTGCCTAAAAAACCTCTTACATAAGCTTCTTCTTTATTAGTACTGTACTGGCGAAGCCAATCTATCAAATTCAAATTGCTACCTTCAAAAAACTCGGAATTTTCATTTGGTAAGTAAGAATGTTTAACCGTAACGCCCCACTCAAAACTGCCACTTGTAGGTTTTATATCGCCATTAAGAATAGCGTAAAAAGCATCTGTAGCTCTACTGTCTTTAGATATAATACCTACTTTATCGCCTTTAGTTAAAGATAAATTTAAACCGGCAAACAACACTTCTCCGTCTTTTTCGTAGCTTAAATCATTTATGGTTAATATTTGATTGCCCACTTCTCTTTCTTGCGTAAAAATAATAGCCGGATATTTTCTGTTAGAAGGTTGCATATCTTCTATATTTATTTTATCCAAAGCTTTTTTTCGGGAAGTTGCTTGCTTACTTTTGGCAGCATTGGCACTAAATCGGGCAATAAACTCTTTAAGTTCTCTAATTTTTTCTTCGGCTTTTTTGTTTTTAGAAGCTCTTTGAGATAATAATAATTGGCTACTTTCATACCAAAAAGAGTAGTTTCCGGTAAATAATTTAATTTTTCCAAAGTCAATATCTACTACGTGCGTACATACAGCATCTAAAAAGTGTCTATCGTGCGAAACCACAATTACGGTGTTTTCATAACCTGCTAAAAAATCTTCTAACCAAGAAATAGTGTGAGCGTCAAGGTCATTTGTAGGCTCATCTAATACCAGCACGTCTGGATCGCCAAAGATAGCTTGAGCTAATAAAACTCTAATTTTTTCATTAGCTGTTAAATCCGACATTAATTTTTCTTGCTTGTCTTTATCTATTCCTAAATTGCTCAATAATTCGGAGGCATCACTCTCCGCATTCCAGCCGTTTAAATCAGCAAAATCGGCTTCTAATTCTCCTGCTTTTATTCCATCTTCTTCCGTAAAATCTGGTTTGGCATACAAAGCATCTTTTTCTTGCATAATGTTATAAAGTACGGTATGTCCCATTATAACGGTTTGCAATGCAGAATACTCATCATAAGCAAAATGGTCTTGTTTTAAAACCGATAATCTATCTCCCGGTTCTAACTCAATTTTACCACCAGTAGGTTCTTGTTCGCCTGTTAGTATTTTTAAAAATGTAGATTTTCCGGCACCATTAGCACCTATTACACCGTAGCAGTTGCCTTTAGTAAATTGAATATTCACTTCATCAAAAAGAACACGTTTCCCAAACTGTAAGGAAATATTATTAGCTGATAGCATTTTAATTAAATTTTAAGGATTAAAATTGAGAGTGCAAAGGTAAAGTTTTATTTGATAGAAATAAAATATTGTTTTGATGGAAAGATAAATAGAATTTAGGTTAGAAGTATTCGCAATCTTAAATTGGTTTAATAATAAAACTCCTTTCGCTAAATGCCGGAATGGTGGGCTCTTTTTCATAAAAATAGCGGATATCGTCTTTGCTGTCTGTCATTCCCAAACTGTATAAAATAGGCACAAAATGGTCGGGAGTAGGAGCGGCAAGTTTACCTAATTTGTGGCTTTTTTCGTAATTTATGATGTTATCAAAATTTCTTTCATCAATTTGTTTTTTTATCCAAGCATCATATTCCGCTTCCCAACCATAAGGTGTCATGTCATTTTTTCTCATTTTTTGCCCGGCAAGTTGCAGATTATGAATAAGCGAGCCACTTCCTATAATCAACACACCTTTTTCTCGCAAGGATTTTAATTGTTTGCCTAATTCATAGTGATATTGGGGTTTTGCATAATAATCAATACTCAACTGAAAAACAGGGACATCTGCTTTTGGAAACAAGTGCATTAGCATAGGCCACGCACCGTGATCCAAGCCCCAATCGGTAGTTTCACTAACAGATGGAATTATTTTTTTAACCTCATGTGCGGTTTCGGGCGAACCTTTGGCGTGGTAATATACATCATAATAGTTTTCGGGAAAACCGTAATAATCATAAATCTGTTCTTGTTCTGATGATATATTTACAAACGTTCCTTTTGTGCACCAATGAGCAGAAACCACCAATGCTGCTTTTACATCATAATTCTTTTGTAAATCTTTACCTAACTCAAATAAAGTGTTCCAAAATGGTCGTTCTTCTTTTGAAAGCGGAATATCCATAGGATTGCCGTGCGAGGTAAATAATACAGGCATACGCTTCCCTTGTTTAGGAAGCGTATTTGTAAATGCTTTTAAGCTGTTTAAGGTGCTCATGGTGGCAAAGGCTAAAATAGATTTTTTAAGAAATTCTTTTCTGTTCATCCTGTTAAGATTTGGGATTAATAGGAACTTTTTTTGTTCTTCCCCAAATAATAAATGTAGCAATAAGACCTATAAATATATTAATGCCTATTACAGAAAATTCTCCTTTTACAATATGGAATACAAAGGCAAGAATCATAACCACTAAAATACCTATGGCTGCATAAACAGTAAGTTTGGGCTGTATGCGTAAAATAGACGGAAGTAGCAAGCCTATTCCTCCAAGAAATTCGCTGATACCAATAAATCTAACCAATATAGATGGCACTTCTGCCACCCAAGGTAAAGAGCCTGCTAATTGATCTATAGCTTGTGTTGATTTCATAGCACCTGCCATTAGAAACATAAGGGCTAAAAATCCTTGTGCTATCCATAAAGAAATGTTTAATGCTTTTGAAGTTTGTTGTTGCGTTGTCATAGTTTTTGGTTCTTTATAAATGTATGTGAAATTATTTTTGGAAGCAATATAAAAATCTTTTGATAATGCAAAAATAAGTATCTTTGCTATACAAAAGTAAGCAATATACATTTTTATAGTACTATACTTTTGTATAGTTATAGTAAATACAGCATAGTATGAATAAAGCAAGCGAGTTAAAAAGTATTAAAGAATGTCCTACCAGTTATCTTTTAGCATTAAATGACACTATAAATGTTCTTACGGGAAAGTGGAAACTGCCTATATTGGCATCTTTGTTTTTTGGTAAAAAGCGTTATAGCGAGATAGAAAAAGAGATACCCAAAATAAATCCAAGGATGTTGTCAAAAGAATTAAGAGATTTAGAAGCCAATGGTTTGCTTGAAAGGAAGGTATATAATACTATTCCTGTTACTGTTGAATATGAATTGACCGAATCGGGCAAAACCTTTCAGCGAGTTATGGATGTTATGCTGGAATGGGGTTTAGAACACAGAGAAAATATTATTGGGAAGCGATAGATTTGAGAATGAGAAATAAATAATATATCTTGTGCTCTGTACAAGAGTCAGAATTATATAAAACGTGAGCATAAATGAGAGAACAAAATATTATCATATACAATACAAGTGATGGTAAAGCTTCTGTGGCTCTTTTTGCCAAAGATGGTAATGTTTGGATGAATCAAAACCAGCTTGCCGAACTTTTTGACACCTCTGTGCCCAATATTAGTATGCACATATCTAATATATTGAATGACAATGAGTTAGAAAATAATTCAGTTGTTAAGAATTACTTAACAACTGCTTCGGATGGCAAAAACTATGAGGTAACTTTTTATAGTTTAGATATGATTTTAGCTATTGGTTTTAGAGTTAGGAGTAAAAGAGGAACGCAATTTAGAATTTGGGCAAACCGAAACCTAAAGTCGTATATGATTAAAGGCTTCGTGATAGATGATGAACGTCTTAAAAATCCCGATGGCAGACCCGACTATTTTGATGAACTTTTGGAACGTATTCGTGAAATACGAGCTTCTGAAAAACGATTTTATCAAAAAGTAAAGGATTTACTTGCTTTGAGTAGCGATTATGATAGCACAGATAAAGCGACTCAAATGTTTTTTGCCGAAACACAAAATAAATTATTGTATGCGGTTACCCATAAAACAGCTGCTGAAATTATAATTTCCAGAGCAGATGCAGAAATGCCCAATATGGGTTTAACCAATTGGAAAGGAAGCAAAGTGAGAAAGCAAGACATAGTAATTGCTAAGAATTATCTGAATAAAGATGAGATAGATACGCTAAATAGATTAACGGTTATATTTTTGGAAACAGCCGAATTGAGAGTTAAAGAAAGAAAAGATATTACGCTTAAATTTTGGAAAGAAAATGTAAATAGGATTCTTGAGTTTAACGATAGATCTGTTTTGCAGAATACTGTTAAATATGAATTAACAGAATCGGGCAAAACCTTTCAACGGGTTATGGATGTTATGTTGGAATGGGGCTTAGAACACAGAGAAAATATTATTGGGAAGCGATAGATTTGAAAATAATAAATAAATAGCATATCTTGCACTCCGTACAAACGAAATATATACGACATAAATGTTCGTTTATATAATTGTTAGATGCGGCATACAAAAAAAGCCCAACGCACAAACAGCACATTTGGTTTTTGCCAACACAAAAGCCAACGCTCAAAAAACCAAAAGAGCTGTTTTTTGCCATCGCTCTAACAGAAATCCAAAACTTTTCGTAAATTTGCCAAAATTGTCAAGGTAAATTTGTCAAGAAAATGAAAGAAACATTTGGAGAATACATTCACAGATTAAGAGCTGACAACGGTTTAACACTAACAAAACTTGCAGCGGCACTTGACATTGACCAATCAACATTGTCAAAGATTGAAAATTCTAAACGCAATGTTCCCATTGAAATATTGCCTAAACTTTCCAAGGTTTTCAAATTGGACATTCATCAGCTTGAAAAAGAATATTACAGTGAAAAAATTGCTGAAATCATATACAATAAAGAAAATGACACTAAAGAATTAATTGAGCTTGCAAAAGAAAAGGCAAAATATTTCAGAATTAAAAAATTACAACAAGGTAGAATCAAGTTTTAATTATGATAGGAGCATCGTTATTTTCAAGTGCAGGTATTGCGGAAACTTACTTCGAAGAAGTAGGAATAGACATTGTTGCCGCCAATGAACTGATTCAGGAAAGAGCCGACTTATATCAGGCATTGTACCCCAAATCTAAAATGATAGCAGGAAATATTTTAGATGAAATGGTTTTTAAAACACTTGTAAAAAACACACCTGATAAGTTAGATTTTTTAATAGCTTCACCTCCTTGTCAAGGAATGAGCGTTGCAGGAAAAAACAGAAATGTTGCTCAAATGCTAACAGATGAGAGGAATTATCTTGTTTTTAAAATCATTGACTTCATTAAGTTAAAATCGCCTGATTTTGTCTTGATTGAAAACGTTCCAACATTTTTCAAATTACTTCTACCATACGAAAATGAACAATTAAAAGTCATTGAAATATTAAATATTGAATTTGGAGAAGAATACAATATTGAGGCAGATGTATATGATGCAGCCGAATTTGGAGTTGCACAAAGACGAACAAGAGCAATCATAAAACTTTACCGAAAAAGCAAAAAATGGGGGCAACCTAAAAAAGCCGAAAAACAAATAACGGTAGAAGAAAAAATTGGCTTTTTACCAAGCATTGAAGCAGGACAAAAATCAAAAATGAAATGGCATTTTGCACGAAAACATTCGGAAAATCACATTAAATGGATGAAACACACCCCGACAGGAAAAACGGCTTTTGAAAATGAAAAATATTTCCCAGTAAAATCAAACGGAGAAAAAATAAAAAGCTATAACACAACATACAGACGAATAAAATGGGACGAGCCTGCACCAACAATTACAATGCGTAATGATGCAATCAGTTCGCAACTAAATGTTCATCCAGGAAGAAAATTGGAAAACGGTACTTATTCTGATGCAAGGGTTTTAACACCATTGGAGTTAATGTTATTATCTTCTCTACCTCAAAATTGGAACATTCCAGAAAACACACCTGAACTACTTATCAGAAAGTGTATTGGCGAGTGTATTCCACCCTTATTGATTAAAAACATTGTAGCCCAAATCAACAAGTAGTATGACTTTAAGAATTGACAGTAAAAAATGGATTTTATATAGACACACAAG
Source organism: Chitinophagales bacterium (assembly GCA_020635995.1). Lineage (NCBI taxonomy): Bacteria > Pseudomonadati > Bacteroidota > Chitinophagia > Chitinophagales > Chitinophagales bacterium. The sequence continues at coordinate 70,401 of JACJYS010000004.1, forward strand.
GAATTTTGAGAAACTTTGTGCTGTTGCTGAATTTTTAAAATCGTACACAAAAACAGGTATTTCAAAAGAGGATAAAATTAATCTCAATCTAAAATTGAGAGAATTAGGTTTATACAGTGAACGAAACCCCGATTTACCGCTTGATGCCATAAACCACAAAATCAACCAACTTTCGTATTATATGTTTGGCTACCAAGCCAAAGTTGACGGAGAAGACCGCTTTTTGTTTAGCCCACTTGGAAATTTGTTTTTGAAACACGTTGAAGACAAAGAAAAAACAGCCAAAATTTTTCTCACAATGCTTTGGGCTGTTCAATATCCACATCCTCACAGCGGTACAGATAAGGAATTTAAACTTTATCCATTTCGTTTGATTTACAAATTATTATCCGAGCCTAAACTTTCAAATAAACTTTACGCTTTTGAAGTAGCCTATTCGGTCGTTTTCACAAAAGAAATCACAAAATCAACCTACAAAGATTTGGTAGGTGAACTGTTGGATTTAAGAAAACTTTCTGATGAACAACTTGCCAATAAATTTCAAGAAGACAGACACGCTTACGTGAATTCTGCTTATGAATGGGACTATTACGTTTCAAATTTGTTTGCAAGTGCTGAAGTTTTGAACAAAAAAGACGGAGTTGTTATTACCAAATTACAACACGGAAATACCAACACTTATAGAAAAATAACACGAAACGAAGTTTCCATTCCAGACAATCTAAAAACTTTAGTTCAACAGTTAGAAAGCGAATATTCGTTTTTAGAAAAACCATTGTTACTAAACGACCCAGAACGTCTGAAAATAGACGTTATAAAAGAAATTTACAGCTTCTATCCAAAAACACTTCTCATTGACATTGGAGAGAAAATTGACGATTTCAAATTTGAATTGTTAAATCTCCCGAAACTAATTGAACAATATGCAGACAACAACGATGGTGCAGAAGCTTACCTTTTTGAAGATGCTCTGACAGACGGGTTCAATATGTTCTACAATGTAGATGCTCAAAAAGTTGGCGGTGCAGGAAACACCGATTTAGAGTGTCTATACCTACCCAAAAAGAAAAAATTCGCTGTTGATGCAAAATCAACTAAAAATAAATTGTCAGGTGTAAATGCAGGAAGATTAGAAGGACACCGTGAAAAGATTGGCGGTACATATACAATTGTTGTTACACCAAGATACGTTCCAGCCGTGCTTCAAGATATTCGCACGAGTCCTATCGTAATAATTCGTGCAAACACATTTTCAGAGTATTTGTACAACTGTATAGACAATGACGTAAGAGAAATAGACTATGAAGATTTTGACAGTATCATCGTTAATAATCTTGGAAAAGACATCAGTAAAAACATTTCTGATTTAACCATTTCAAGGTTCGCCACTAAAAATTAAAACTTGCTATGATTACAATTACAAGAGAAGACAATATGAATTTAATGGCAAGGTATCCTGATAATTATTTTGACCTTGCAATCGTTGACCCACCTTATGGAATTTTGAACAAAACTAAAAGAGGTGGCGACCATAAGTTTAATATGGACGAATACCGTCAATGGGACATAAAGCCTGATGACGAATACTTTAATGAACTTTTTCGTGTATCAAAAAATCAGATTATTTGGGGTGGAAATTATTTTGGGCATCTTTGGGCAAGAAGTCCATACAATAAAGGCTTTATCATTTGGGACAAAAATCAACCTGAAACATTAAACAACTTTTCAATGGCAGAAATGGCTTGGTCATCATTAGATAAACCTTCAAAGATTTTTAGATACAGCGTAAGAAAAAACAGAAATAAAATTCATCCAACACAAAAGCCGGTTGACCTTTATGAATGGCTTTTAAAAATGTATGCCGATGAAGGAGATAAAATTTTGGACACGCATTTGGGTAGCGGAACGATTGCGATTGCTTGTTATAATGCGGGATTGAGTTTGACTGCTTGTGAAATAAGTGACACATATTATTTGAAAGCTTTGGAAAAAATCAAAGAGGTTGTTCCAGAAAGTGCTATTCATACAAATGATTCAGAAGCGTTTGCTTTGACTTTCCCCGAGCAGAAAACATCTGAAAACGGACTTCATAAATTGTATAAGGAACATATTAAACAACTTAAATTATTTAAGGAGCAACGTGCGGAATACCGAGCAATGATAAAATAGAGTGAAAAATACCAACGCTAAAAGCCATACACATTTGCAATTACTCACGGTTTTTAAATGTTTTTTTTGTGTTCGTGAGTTTACGTTTCGCATCAGCCAACGCACAAACCAAAAATTGCAGGCAACGTATGTCTTTTCCATCGCTGAAATACGAACGAAAAAATAAAGCCTACAGACAACAACTAAGTTTTCGTTGCGTCCGAAGGACGAACAATGAATCCGCCACAGGCGGAGAACGGAACCGGTTGTTTTAGGATGGTTGATAAAAAAAATGTTCTATTGGGGATTTCGTAAAACAGTTTGTTACTTATATCGGCATCCTTGCCGATTTTCACTTTTTGCTTCACTGCGTTCGCAAAGACGAACCGATATAAGCACGTCTTTGCGAGTGAGGAACGAACGAAGTTTACCTACGGCAGGCAGGAAATATCTATAATAACACCAATTTTTAGCACAAAATAGTCTAAGCTATTTTGTATTATACAATGGTAAGTAAGGCAATACTTTTCTTCTACCGATGTTTTCCTATTCCCTCTTTTAATAAATTTTTATATTCTTGAATATCGGGAGTGTAGCCTGTGGGTTTCATTAAAATTTCTGTTCCGTCAGGATTAAGCATTACATATAGCGGCTGCGAAACATAAGAAAAATTAATAGCTTGAAAGTATGACCACTTGTTGCCGGAGTTTCTTAAATTCTTTTCATAGTTCCCGTTTTTAATTATCAGTTTTTGCTCTTCTGGCAGTTCTGTTCTGTCATCTACATAAAGAGAAACCAAAACGACATCATTTGCCAACATTGATAAAATTTCTTTATCAACCCACACATTTTCTTCCATTTTTCTACAGTTTACACAAGCATAACCCGTAAAATCAACAAAAAGTGGTTTATTTACTTCTTTAGCATAACATTGTGCTTCAAAAAAATCATGAAAACACGGTAAATCATGCGGGCACTCATCCGAAAAATTAAAACGTTGCTTATGTTCTGCTGTTACATTATTTTTGGTAGTAGATGAATGTTTAAAAATAGAGTGGTGCATAGGCGGTGGAAATCCGGCAATAACGTTTCTTACAAAAGGAATGTCTTTGCCTAACATGCTGGGTGTTAGTAGAATAGCTAATAAAACCATAAAACTGCCTAATGCAATTCTTCCTTTTCCTATTTTTTCTTTTACTCCTTTTTTAAATGAATAAAACCCAAATAAATAAGCCGCCAATAATAAAGCTATGATAATCCAAAGAGCAAAGAAAATTTCTCTTTTCACTATCACTAAGCTGGGATCTACTAAATCTGCGTTGGATAAAAATTTAAGTGCTAAAGCTAATTCTAAAAATCCTAAAACAACTTTTACGGTATTTAACCACCCACCAGATTTAGGCAAACTTTTCATCATGCCCGGGAACAAAGCAAAAAGTGCAAAAGGAAGCCCCAAGGCTACACCAAAACCTGCCATTCCTGCCGTTAAGTGCCATGCACCTTGCGTTAGCGTACCTGCCAATAGCGAACCTACTAAAGGCCCTGTACAAGAAAAGGAAACTATTACTAAAGTAAGAGCCATAAAAAATACACCTATTATTCCTCCGGCACTTTCGGCACTGCTTACTTTATTGGCTAATCCACTGGGTAAAGTTATTTCGTAAAAGCCAAAAAATGAAAAGGCAAACACTACAAAAATGATAAAGAATGCAAGGTTTAACCACACATTAGTGGCTATTTGGCTTAGTACATCCGGTGCTAAGTTTAATAAATGAAACGGTGCACTTACTAATGTGTAAATAAAAAATATAAAGAAACCATATAATAAAGCCTGAAATATACCTTGTTTTTTATTGCCGTCTTGCTTAGTGAAAAAACTAACGGTAAGCGGTATCATAGGAAATACACAAGGTGTTAGTAGAGCTATTAAACCTCCGCCTAACCCCAGTAAAAATACCAGCCAAATACTTTTTTCTTCTTTATTTTCACTTACTTGTTTAGATGCATCTATGTCAAGTACTAAGGCATCTTTAAAGTTTTCTTCACTAAAATTACCTTCATTATCATAAAAAGGCTGACACTCATAGCTAATTTTATTTTCTGCAAAAGCAGGCTTAAATAAAAAAACAAAGCTTAAAAGGAAAAGGCTGAAAATATATTTCATAAGGTTTTTTGTTATTCTACTTCTATAGTAAACTCAATAGGGTCCGGAAATAAACATTGTATAGAATCGCAAGTCATATATTCTAAATATCCGGTTACCGTTCCTGTTCCTTTTGTAGTAAAAACTTGAGAGAAAGTAGCTCCTGTACCAAATTTTTTAATATCCATATCAAAAAGCTCGTCATAACCATCTTTTTCTACCACACCGCTTTCTTCTACATTTTCTACTTGGTCTATTATTTCATTTTCATCATAATTAATAGTAGTAGGTATCGGTCCATCATCTTCTATATTGTTAGAATAAACATACCAATGTTCATCAATATTGGCATTAAAAGTAATTTTGTATTGATTGTCTGCTAATTTTTCTGATGAATAATCCCATTTTACAGGATCTAATATTTGTATTTCGTCTGCATTGTCTTCTTCTACAACTATTTCGGTTTCGTTCTCTTGTTTTGGTGCATTAGTGCAAGAATATAAGCTAAATGCTAATAAACATATCAAGGTAAAAAAAGTGGTTTTCATAATGTATTTAATTTTTGTTTAAGTTAAAATATATTTTTTTTGGTGGTAAACATTTAGTATTATCGCAACACATAAACTCTACATAGCCATTTTTATAGTTTTCGTTTAAGGGTTTTATAGAAAATGTTACTTCAGTATAAAATTTTGTAAGCGTTGTTTCAAACATTTCATCATAATCGTTTTTTACATAGTCTGAATTTCTATTGGCAAACATCTGTTCAAACTCCCCATTGTTATTTTCTAAATAAAAAGCAGTAGGTATAGGACCATCTTCATTTTGAATTTGACTATACAAATACCAGCCACTATCTATTTTTGCTTCAGCTATTATTAAGTTCTGTTCATTGTTATAACTAAAATGCCAATTAACAGGAGCTAACTCTTGCAAAAAAGCTACTTTAGTTAATATTACAAAAAGCAATGTGATTGTATATGACAGTTTAGAAATCAATAGCGTAAATTATGCAATTAAATGTTGCCAGCAAAATTATTGTTAAATGTATTAATTCCGAAACAATTGGGCGTTTAATTATGTTAATAGCCAATCCTAAATAAACACTGGCAGGAAAACACAGTATAATAAAGCTATTGATAAATGAGCCGGTATTGAAAAATATGAGTACTAAAAAGATAATGGAAGCCGATAATATGCTATTAAAAAACAGCCTGCCACTTTGGTTAATTTTTTTGGCAAGCACTGTGGTATTAAATAGGCCTATTAAAATAAAAATGAGTAGAAAAACAGATGGTAAATAGTTAACTATACTTTTATTGCTTAAAATATTGAGGGCAAATTTTAAATTTATTGGTGGTAGATATTTAAACCATAAATAGCTAATAAAGTAAAAATTTAAAATAGGGACAGCTATTGAAAATAATAGGATATTAAATACTTTTAGTGATAATTTATTGTAATGAAAAAAGAAAATTATAAAAAATGGCAAAAAGAAAATGGAAGGTGTCCATATTAAAAATGAGATGCCGAGTATAAAGCCTATATAAAAAATGTAAGTGTTAGCATATCCTTCTTGATTTTTGTAGAAAAGAAAAATAGAAAATAGAAGCAAAGTATTAGCAACTAAGGCTGGCGATAGCGTATAAAACTCAGGGAATGTATGTATTAAAAACACAAATAGCCAAGTAAATATAAAACTATATTGGTCTATTTGTCTAATGGAATTAGTAATATGGAATATTAATACACTTTGAAATGCTATTAAAATAAAGCTAATTATTTTAGCTAAAAATGGACTCATTGAAAAGTCTGATGAAAAAAAACTATTTTGCCAAAAAATATGATAGTCAATATTATTGGGCAATAAAAAATGCAATAAGGTTAAAGCTGTAAAAATTAAAATAACGGCAAAAAAAGAGTATTGCCTGTTAAATATGAATAGCATTAAAACACGAGTTTTATTAGCTTAAACTTACTTCTGCTCATGCTGGGAATTAAAATTTCGTTTGGAGCAGTTTGCATACTCATTTTTACAATAGGCACTACCTCATTGCCTCCAATATTCATAACTACTTTGTTTTTTGAATCTTCATGGGGCTCTATACTTTCTGCTAATAATTGTCCTTCATTATCTATTTCATCTAAATAAATGAGCTGTAGCTCATTTTGTAAATTGGCGGTATAAAAAGATGAGTAACTACCATTATCATTTGTAGAAATTTGCTTTTTTCTAATAATACCAATGTTTTCTTTGTCTATTATGCCATTGCTATCTACATTGTAAACCAAAATATCATTAAAATTATAAATAGTACTTGAAGAGTAAGTATTCATTCCGCTAACAGAAAAATAGTAATTGTTTAGAGATTCTTCTTCATTTTTAAAATACGATTCGGCAAGTACCAAACATCCTCCATCATTTTTAGGAATAATATTATTTATATAAAAAGTATAGAGCTGTGGGGGAGTAGTTTCACTGGCTTTGCCTGTTAGTTTGTTGTAAAAACTTTCTGTTATTGGAGCAATGTCGGTATAAGTTGTTTCAAAATTATTTAAGTCTATTTTAGTAACAAATAACTTTGATGCACCTGTATTATCTCTTTTGTTTTCCTTGGGTTCTCTATAAAAACCACTGGCTATCAAGCTATTAGTTTTGTAATCAATTTCAAATTCTATTTTTTTAAAAACATCTTGTATCGGGTTGTAAACAGATGTTTTTACTTGTCCATTTTTTATATAAGTAATAAAATAATCAGCATTGTCGCTTTCTCGGTCATTTGTGGTTATAAAAACATAACTGCCATCGTTTAAAAGAAAAACATCTACAAAATATTGATTTATCAAATAGTTATCTGTAAGGTATTTTGAAGCTACGGTTTCAAGTTTGTTATTAACAACTTTGGTATAAAAAGATTTTATACTGCCATTTTCAAAAATAGGTGTGTAGAATAATATTAAATTTTCATCTAATGAAAGCTGGGTGCGTAAATTATTATTTAGCAAATCACTTTTTTCTCTTAAAGTATCAATTACTATGGGTTTGTCTGCAAATCTTATTTTATCGTCAAGTTGCAGAGCATTTATGGTGCTATAATTATTGCTGTGGTTAAGTTTTATAAGCCACGATTGCTGTGGATTTATCCACAGTTTTTTTATATACTCATTGCTTTGTATAGGAATTGTTTTACTACTTTGTAGTTTTAAATATCCATTATATACATCAAGTATGTGATAATTATCCTTATATCTTTCTGCTAAATATCTATTGTTTAGCTTACCGGCTATTCTAAATTTAGGAGCTTTATTAGTTAGTTTTATTCCACTTGATACATTTACATTTTGAGCTTTTGCTGTACTAAAACAAAGCAACGCAACTATTAAAGTTGATATAAATAATATTTTATTGTTGGCTGAAAAAGTTAACACAGCTAAAATTTTGGTTTAAATATAACAATAAAACAAGTAGCGTAGTAGCTTATTATTGTTTTAATCTTGGATCTAAGGCATCTGTTAGTCCTTCGCCCATTAAATTGTATATAGTTACGGTAATAAATATAGCAAAACCGGGAGCTAAAGCTAACCACCATGCACTAAAGTTTTTACGTGCTAATGACAATAATTTTCCCCAAGTTTGTACTTCTGCTTCTACACCTATTCCTAAAAATGATAAAAACGACTCGGTAAGAATAGCACCAGCCACACCAAAAGCTATAGCAATTAATACCGGAGCTAATGAGTTAGGAATAGCATGTCTAAAAATAGTACGCCATTCGCTGTATCCTAAACTTTGAGCGGCTTCAATATATTCTAAACTTCTTACTCGCAGTAATTCTCCTCTGGTAAATCGGGCTATCCCCGTCCACGAAGTAGCTCCTATTATTACCATTACCAGCATTATAGATGGTTTAGCAATGGCAACTATTGACATAATTAAAAGCAAACTTGGTACAGATAATAAAATTTCTATTACTCTTGAAACAATTATATCAATAGGAACATTTATAGCAGGTTTAGCTTTTAATATTTTATCTATCAATTTAGCCAACAACTGACCTACGGCTATAATGATAAAGAAAATTACAAGTCCAATAATAATTTGTCCTAAGGCACTTAAAATGGAATTGCTAAAAGCATCGCTAATCGTGTAAGACCTTACTTGAAAACCATAGAAAAACGCTAAGGGTAAACTTACAATAAACAAAATAATACTTGAAAGCGAAGCTTTAAGTTTTTCATCGCCAAAGTATCCTGCCATGGCACCCATAAAAATACCTATTAATGAAGCTATACTCATAGAAACCACACCTACCATCATAGCAATTCGTGTTCCGTGTATCATGCCGCTCATTACATCTCTGCCTATTTCGTCTGTGCCAAGCCAATGCCACCAGCGTAGGCTTTTTACATTTTGTTTAGCCAAAGGACTTACATAATTGGCATTAGCAAAATCTGTTTCACTTTGCCCGTAGGGAACAGGAGCCCATATTGCATAGTCAAATTTTGTGGTTTTCCAATCTACAATACTACTTAATTCTTTAGGCCACGAACCGCCAAAATCAACGATATATTCTCTAAATACAGGAAAATAAGTATTTCCCTCATACTTGCACATTAAGGGTTTTTCGTTAGCTAAAAAATCGGCAAGTAAAGCAATCATAGCAATTAAAATCATAAAACGAAGCGACCAAACGGCCACTCTGTTCTTTTTAAACTGACGTTTCACTATTGCCCAATAGCTTTGGTCTTCGTGTTTTGCTTGTTCTACAACAGTTTCATTCGTTGTAACTTCAATTTCTTCTTTATTATTATCCAAGTTACTCATTTGTTACTTCTTTTTAGTAAATGAAATACGTGGGTCAGCTACAGAATATAAAATATCTGCTACCAGCACACCTACCATTGTTAACACTGCCGAAAATATTAATACAGTAAACAGCACAGGATAGTTTCTTGCCATTACAGCATCAAAACCTACACGCCCCATTCCCGGTATTGAAAATATTACTTCTAAAACTACTGAACCGCTTATCATCATTGGGAAAAAACCCGCAAACATGGTAATAATAGGTATTAATGAGTTTCTAAAAGCGTGTTTCCATGTTACGGTTTTATCCGGCAAACCTTTGGCTACAGCTGTTCTTATATAATCTTGTCTTAAAACGCTTAGCATACTTCCTCTCATTTGGCGAGAAACATAAGCAAAAGAACCATAAACCATACAAATTAAAGGCAAAATAATGTGTGCTCCTAAATCTTTAGTTGTTTCCCAAAATCCGGCATCTTCGGGTAGATTATTAGAGAATAAACCGTAGGTTGGAAACCAGTCCATGCCGTATTCTGATGTAGTAAAATATACTATAAATATAGTAGCCACCCAAAAACTTGGTAAGGAGTATAGTATAAAGTTGATAATTGATATTATTCTATCGGAAGTAGAATCTTTTCTTTTAGATTGATATACACCTAAAAATATTGAAAAAGTATAAGAAATTAGTACGGCTATTAAATTTAAACCTAAGGTAATAGGTAAAGCATCTTTAATAATAGAAGATACAGGTCTGCCGTCTAAGAAAGATTCGCCAAAATCGCCTCTAATAAATCCTTTTTTCAAACTTACATCTTCCGATTTTTTAAACCAAGGAGCATTTCCAAACAGCCACACATGATATTGATTATTAGTTCCTATCCATTTTAAAGCAGGAATTTTGGTTTTAGAAGGTGTAGCTTTCTCTTTTACAGCATTGTAGTTACTTTCTACGGTATTAAATGCCGCTAAAGGGGCTCCATAAAAGAAATTAACTTGTTTAGAATTTACACTATCTATTTGTACGGTATTAACAGTATTAATAGCTTCTTTCATAGCAGATAGCTCGTGGCTAACATCTACATCTTCATAGCTTACTAATAAGTTGTTGATTCCTTCTTTTAGTATTTTTAAATTCTCATAAGTGAAATCATTTCTTTCTACCTTAAAAAGTGTTTTTTCAAACTCTTTTATAGAAAGATAATAAGGATGTATTTCACTCCAGTTTCCATATTCATCTATTAATCTTTCAAGATTTTCTCTTTCTTTTTTTCTGTAAATATTATACAAATCTTTAGGCATAGCCTGCGAAGTGATAGAAAAGTAAAAAGGAGGGAGGTCTAAGCCCAATTTTTTACTCATGGCTATATAAGCTTCTTCACCGGCTTGTTTTTCATTCATGCCTGCGTTTTGACCTTGCATACCTCCTTGCAATCGTGTTTCTACAGGGTCGCCAGGAGCAGCCTGACTTAGCATAAATGTTAAGAGTGTTATAATAAATAACGTAGGAATAAAATATAATATCCTTTTGAGAATGTATTTAAACATAGTTTAAAACGGCTGGTTATTGTGCTGCTGTAGCACCAAAATTAGGATTTAGTTTAAATTCTGCTTCAAAATGTCCCGGACGTTCTAAATATGCATTGGCATTATCAAAACGTTTGTGGAAAGCCATTTTATTTTTAGGTGTAAACATAAATATGTATGGTACTTCTTCATGTAGTATTTCTTGAAACTCCATATACATAGCATTACGTTTTTCTTCATCCATTTCGTAGCGTATTTTTTCAATTAGCTCATCAGTATAAGCATCTCCAAAACCTACATAATTGCTACCACCATTATAAGAATCTGTATGCCAAATTTGTTTGAAATCACTAAGAGTAGAAGGCATAACCCAGCTTAAAGATGTCATTTCAAAATCGTGAGATTTTATTTGGTCTAAAAATACTGTCCATTCTTTTTGAACTATATCTATTTGAACACCTACTTTAGCCATATTATTCTTAAGCATTAAAGCAATGTTTTCTCCAGCTTCGCTTCCTGCCGGCAGTAGGTATGTTAATTTTAGCTCTACTTTTTTGCCATTTATTTCTTTTTCTCTCACGCCATTGCCATCTGCATCTACCCAACCAGACTCGTCTAATAATTCTTTAGCTTTGTTTAAATCGTAAGGATAAGGTGTAATATTTTTGTTATAATATGGTTTGTTTGGGTGCACAGGACCTATTGTTCTTTCAGAAAAACCATAAGCTATTACGTTTTTAATAGTTTCATAATCTAAAGCCATAGCTAAAGCTTTTCTTACTTTTTTGTCTGCCAACTTTGGATTTTTTAAGTTTAAACCAATATAACTATACGCAGGAGCAATAGGTGTGTGTAATGAGTATAAATCTAAAAATTGTTTGTTCTCTTGTAAACCTACAAAATCTTTAGAAGGAATATAGTCCATTACATCTATACTTTCATCTTTCATAGCGGTAACGGCAGTAGTGTTATCTACTATTATTTCATAAACTAATCTATCTGGATAGTTGTCAAATCTGGTTACTTTTCCTACTAAATCATTTCCCCACCAGTCTTGTTTTTTCTCTAATATTACTCTTTGTCCTGTGCTCCATTCTTTTAGTTTGTATGGCCCACAACCCGAAATAAATTCTGGATTTCTTGAGTAATTTTCTCCATTAAATTGCTCTGCAAAAGCTATAATGTCTTTATTTCCAGCAAGTTCTGTTTTTTTAGCCGGATTTCCTAAATCAACTAAACTAAATTTATCCATTAAACCATTTTTATCGTATAAATGCTTAGGTAATAATGGCGAAGAACTTGAAGATTCTGAAAGAATATAAGTATCTTTTGTATAGATTGTAAATTTCTTATTGTTAGTTGGATCTACTTTTATGTCATAAATAAAATCAAAATAAGGTCTTGCGTGTTCTGCATCAACTTTTGGATTTTTAATTACTTTAACGGTAAAAATAAAGTCATCGGCAGTTATTGGTGTTCCATCGTCCCATTTGGCTTCATCTCTAATTTCGTAAGTTATGGTTAAACCTTCTTTATCTTTTCCATAAACATTTACGGTAGCAGGTACTATTTCTGGTCTGCTTTTAGCTACTACGGGTACTAACTCTAATGTTTTTGGGTCTATTTCAAGTAAGTTATAAAATATAAATCTTTCTACTAATGATGAGTTGGCACTGGTAGAGGTAACGGGGTTTATTTTGTCTAAATCGGCACTTAAATGTACAAATACATCATTTACTCCGACTCTTTTGCTTACTACTGTAGATGTGCCATCTCCATTGCTTGAAGATGAATTTCCACCACAGCTGAACATTAGTGCGACTACTGGTAAAATTAAAAAAGATTTCAATAAGTTTTTTTGGTTTAACATGTTTAAAATTTTACGTAAAAAAATTAGTGTGCTAAATTACTAAAATTAAATAAAATACAAGGATTAATGTTTAGATAAGTGTGAGAAGGGAATAAAAATGTTTATAATTCTTCATTATTTGTATTAATATCAATAACTCAGCACTACAGAACATGGTAGAAATTTTAAAGAATGAAAAATTATCACTATCTTGTGTAAAGAGCTGGGTAGCTTGTTAGTTGATTAGTTTCTTGCAAAGTTGCTAAGATGCCATGAAGAGTAGTTGATTATTTAATTTGAAAATGAGGAAATTGGGATTGCCGCCTCTGCGGCAATGACGTTTTGAGGAAAGTTTTTCTATATTGTACGTCATGCCTGCGAAGGCAGGTATCTCAATGTCTATTAGCACAGTTTTATTGTAAGGGATTACCGCTTTTGCGGCAATGACGATTTTAAGGGAGGTGTTTTCTATCTCGTACGTCTTTACGATGAGTGTAGTGAAACGGAACGAAGAAGTAATCTCTTACTTGTTTGAGATTGCCACAAAAATTACTCCTCCGTCATAATTTTCTCGCAAAGACGTGTATCTGTTGGTTCGTCTATATTTTTAGATGATTAGATAATTTGGAAATGAGGGAATTTGGAAATTGCGAGTGTGATATTACTGCAAAGCTCCTTTATACGGACTAAGTTTAAGTTCTCTTTCTTCGTAGCCGGGGCGAGCTACATACGCTTTGGCATTACCAAATCTTTTGTTTATGCTCAATAAATTATCGGGAGAGAATAATAAAATGTACGGAACTTCATCTTGTACTATAGCTTGAAGTTCTTTAAACATCTCATTTCTTTTAGTTTCGTCCATTTCTTTTCTTAAGTCTTCAATAAGTTTATCGGTATAAGCATCTCCAAAACCCGGATAATTGCTGCCACCGTTATACGCTTCGGTATGGAATAGTTGTTTAGGGTCGTTTAGTATGGCTTCTTGCACCCAGCCTAATACATACAAATCAAAATCGTGATTTTTACATTCATCTAAATACACCGACCATTCTCTAACTTTTATTTCTATATCTATACCTACTTTTTTGGCATTTTCTTTAAGGAATAGACATACTTTTTCTCTTACTGCATTGCCGGAGTTGTATTTTATACTAATTTTTAAAGGTACTTTTTTGCCGTTTATTTCTTTATCTAATATACCGTCATTGTCGGTATCTGTCCAACCGGCTTCTGTTAGTAATTCTTTTGCCTCGCTTAAATCAAAATCGTAGGGTTTTAAATCGGTATTATATTCTTTTTTGCTGGGGTGTATAAAACTTGCCATTGTTTTTCCGTAGCCATATTGTAGTATTTCTATTATTTGAGGTACATTAACACAGTGAGCTATAGCTTTTCTTACCTTTTTATCTTTTAAAATAGGATGACGCATATTTACACCTATATATGTATAGGATAAAAAGTCTTCGTCAAACATAAAATATTTACTGTTAAAGTTTTTGTCTTTTTTTAGTTCGTTGTAATCATAAGGAGGCATGCTACGCATAATGTCTATTTGCTCATCTTTCATTGCGGTGATGGCTGTAATTTGGTCGTTTATAATTTCGTAGGTCAATTTATCGGGATAATTGCTAAACCCATTTTGTCCTACAAATTTTTCTCCCCACCAATTTTTTTTTTTTGTTAATTCTACTCTTTGTCCTGTTATCCATTTTTCAAATTTATAAGGACCACAGCCTACTATATAACCGCTTTCTCTCTGAAATTTTTCGCTATTAAACTCTTTGGCAAAAGCTATTAAATTTTTGTCGTTTTTAATTTTTTCTAATGAGTTTTTATCACTTAGTTGTTCTAAGGTGTAGTTTCTCATAATCTGTTGAGGGTCATATATATATTCCGGTATTATAAAGTTAATTCCACCGCTTGAAAACTCAGCGGCATAATGTTTTTCGTTGGTATAAAAACTAAATTTTTTAGGATTTTCTTTGTCAATATCTATTTTATAAACAAAATCAATGTAAGGGCGTTGGTGTTCGGCATCTACATGAGGATTTTTGGTAGTTTTAAAACTAAAATCAACGTCATAAGCAGTTACGGGTGTTCCGTTGTCCCAAACTGCTTCTGGTCTAATTTCATAATCTATTTTAAGTTTGTACGGACCTTCTTCAAATTCTGTAATAGTAGGTAGTTCTTTAGCCAGCCAGGGCGTTACTACCATTTTTTCTTTATCAATATCTAATAAATACATAAAAATAGCGTGCTCTATATAATTGCTACCGGCTCCTTGAGAGGTTAATGGATTCAGTTTGTCGGGGTCGCTAAGTTCGTGTATAATAACGTTGTTGCTTGTTTTATTTCCGCTGTAGGGCTGTTCTGCTATATTATTTGCCGTGTTTTCAGTATTGTTTTTTTCTGTAGAATTATTACAAGCTACTAAAACCAACGATATGCTGATAAGGAAGAAAAGTTTTTTCATAGTTTAAAATTAGGGATAAAGATAAAATAAAAATGAAATTAATAGTTTACTGTTAGTTTGAAGAAAGTTCTAATAGTTTTAATACTGTTTTCCAATTTCGGGTGGTGGTTTGTAGTTTAAGTTTAGTTTCAAAAAACTTATTACTCAGTTTGGTTTCGTGATATTTGCCCGCTATATATAAGTATATGTAATCATTTAAAATAATAAATTTATCCGTAGCAAAATTATATGAGTTTGTTAGTTCTTTATCTTCATTAGAGGGTAGGGCACTTAAAAAAGTTAAATGTAGTGTGTTTATGTCTTCATTATTTTTATAAAAAGGATTGTTGGCTACGGCTTGCTTATATTCTTCTACAGTCTTTAGAATAACAGGAACTTCAAATCCATATTTTTTTTGAATAGCGTTTTCAATTAAAGCAATAATCTCTTGTTTGTTGGTTATAGCTGTTTCAAAAATGATATTTCCACTTTGTATATAAGTAGTTATATTTTTAAAGCCACAGTTTTTAAGCAGTTGTTTTAAATCTGCCATTAATATTTTTTTGTGTCCTCCCACATTTATACCTCTTAAAAGAGCAATATATTTTATCATTTTATTAATTCAGTTGTTTTAAATCTATTTATTTTGCCACTTTCTGTTTCTACAAATTTATCAATAAAAAAAACTTCTTTAGGTTGCTCATATTTGTCAAGTGCGTTAAATATCTGCTTAGGTAAATTCACTTTTTTGCCTTCTATTATTAAAATTAGTTTGTTGTTAAAATTATCATCCGGTAGCGAGGAAACTAAAAATCTATTGCTGATAAATGATGCTAATTTTTGTTCTATCATTTCGGGGTGCATTTTAACACCACCACTTTCTATGGCAAAATCTTTTCTTCCTTTCCAAATAAAAGAATGGGCATCTATTAATTCTATAATATCGTTAGTTTCTAAATGGGCTTGTCCAATAGTTGGTGCATTTATCACTAAACTATTATCTTTATTTTTAGCTACGGATATGCCTTTCAAACAATGGAATATTTTTCCTTTTTGAATATTTCTAATTGCTATGTGGCTAATGGTTTCTGTCATTCCAAAAGTGTGAAAAGCACTTATTTGATGTTTAATAATTTTTTGTTCAAGGGAGTAGTTTATTGTGCCACCACCAATGATAAGTTTTTTTACTTTTTGTAGTTTTTCGGTATTTTGTTCTAAAGTTTTGTTTACTTGATAAGGCACCATTGCTAAAAAATCTATGGGTGTATCTATATCTTTTAGCGGATTAGCAGAAGGAGAAACAACAATTAAATTCATTTTAGCATAAATAGCTCTAACTATCATCATCATGCCTCCTATATGCTTTGCCGACATACAAAGTAGGGCGTTATCTTTTTCTTGCAATGAAAAATATTGACAAGTCATTTTAGCACTTTCAAGCATATACTGCTTTAGTATTTTAATGGATTTAGGCTTGCCGGTAGAGCCGGATGTTTCTACAATGATGTAATTCTTGCTGTTAATCCATTGATTTATAAACAGTACAACATTTTTATCTAAAGTGTTGTTTTTCAGATTAAAATTAGAACTAAACAGCTCCAATTTATTGCCATTTAGGTATAGTATGTTGAAATCTTTTACATTCA
This sequence comes from Chitinophagales bacterium, assembly GCA_020635995.1. Lineage (NCBI taxonomy): Bacteria > Pseudomonadati > Bacteroidota > Chitinophagia > Chitinophagales > Chitinophagales bacterium. The sequence continues at coordinate 86,973 of JACJYS010000004.1, forward strand.
TTGGTGTACAAAATTAGTGATATTGCGTAATATAGTATTAGCTAAACCACTGTTATTATGAAGTTGATTTTATACATATTGCTTGCTTTAATACCTGTATTGCAGTCGTGCCAAACCAAACAAATTGCAAAAACGGCATCCGTTTCAAAACCTATTTACGATTTTGCTATTATAAATATGAATGATATAGAAAGAGGAGATTTACTGTATAGGTTAAAAGGCGTAAAACTTCAAGAGGGACAGCTTTTTGTAGATGTTGAATATAGCGGAGGGTGTGTAAAACCACATGTGTTTAGTTTAGTAACAGACGGTATGGTACGCGATGCGGGCGTTATGAAATTTGCCTTGCTACATAAAACAAAAGATGATAAATGTAAAGCATTATTAAAAGAAAACATGACTTTTGATATAAGTTCAGTTTTAAATTTAGGCTCTGAAAAATTAAAAGAAATTCAAATTAACGAATACGTATTATCGTTAAACGGTACGGATTATTAGGGGGAGATTGGGTTGCCTATTCTAACAAATAGTTCTTTAAATTATACTTGTTAAAATTTAAGTTCTCATCAATAGATTTAATTCCATATAATCGCTTAATTTGGTCGGGGTAAATTCCCATTTTTAAAGGAAAAGTGTTTAATGAAATGTCTATAAATTTCATCAAAAAATAAGGGATTGAAATTTTAATTTTTTTTGTTTTGAAAGTTTTTTCAGCTAAAGCATATAGTTCGTAAAATGAAAATAATTCATTTCCGTTTATAGAAATTGTTTGGTTTTTATTAGTTGATTTTTCAAATATTTCATGAAAAATATAATTAGTAGCATCTTGAATATGAATAGGACTAAATTTTGAAGGGATTTTATTGGGGTAAAACAGTATTTTTTTAGTTTTAACCTTTGTTATTATATCTTCTATACCTTCTTTACTTTTTGAACCATATATTTCTGAAGGGCGGAGTATTAAATAATTACTACAATATTTTTTAATGGCTTTTTCAGCTAAAAACTTACTTTGGGCGTATTCTCCACTATTTTTATTTGCAGTATTGCTACTTATAAATACAAATTTAACTTCCTTTTTAAGATCTATCATTTTGCATAAATACTCTGTAGCTTTATAGTTAATTTCAAAATATTCTTCTTTGTTATGAGAATGTGTTATTGCTGCTGCATGTATAATAATATCACACTCTTTTATTATTTCATCATAATTATTAAGTTCTTGTAAATCTCCGTGTAAAACAGTTACATTGTTCAAACTCAATTCTCTTTTGCGAGTTAGACCAATAATTTCGTATTCCGATAACTGAATAAGATTAATTAAATTAAGCATTATAGGAGAGCTTATGCCCGTAATAAAAATTTTCTTTTTCATTATTTACTTTCTGTTAAACCTAAAGTGAATAAGGTTGCGGAGGAATTCTATTATGGCAGAAAATTTAACAAAAGAGGCTCTTCCTTGTAAATCATAAAACTCAATTGGAAATTCTATGTAATTAGAATCAATTTCAACTAAACGAATCATTATTTCTGTATCTATAAACCAGTCATCAGAAGTTAAATTTAGCTGTTCATAAACTTCACGTGTAAAAATTTTGGGTTTAGAGTTTACATCTTTAGATTTTATTTTAGGATACAACAGAGAAAACAAGTTATTATACACAAAAGAAATAGTTTTTCTATAAAATCCATCATTTCTTTTCTCTCTATATGTTTTCACTAAACCATAATTTCCACCTTTAATTAATTTATAACACTTTTCAATACTTTCTATTGGGAATTGTCCATCGCCATCTATAACACATAAATACTTGCCTGTTGCCATTTGTAAACCCTCTTTCATGTCCCAACCCATCATACCTTCTTTTGGCTTGCATACAGATTTATATATTTTATCTTCAGCTACTAATTGTTGTATATATAGTTTTGTTTTATCATTTGAACCTTCAATATAGTTTCCCACCAATACTATTTCTGAATTAGAGGTTAAACTTAAGGCTATGTTTTTAACTTTCCTTGCAAAAGATAAAACTTGTTCTTCAGACCTATAACATAAAATTACAATAGTAAGTTCTGTCATAATCTAATTTTTGTTTTATTATTTTTTAAAATGTAATAGTTCAAATGTGTTTTCACAATATAAAGTTATTGATTTGATATTAATCAATAACCAAAGTAGCATTTTTTTTGTTGAATATGCATAAATTAAACTTACTCAAACGTTTCAACCTACAATTAATTTTTGCGTAAATATTTAGTTAGAATAACTATGGTTTGTCCATCAATTTTTCCTTCTATTTGTTCGTGGTTGTCCTGCACTAATCTAATATTATGAACTACAGTACCTTTGGTAGCCGAAACACTACTGCCTTTTACATTTAAAGTTTGCGTTAATACAACTTTATCGCCATTTTGAAGTACATTACCATTGGCATCTATATGTTGTTCTCCACTTTCGTTCATTGCAGATAAAGCCCATTTTCTTGTTTCATCATCCATATACATCATGTCTAATAAATCTTGCTTGTGTAGCTGGTGCAGTAGCCTATAACTCATAACCTGCACAGCAGGAATTTCACTCCACATACTATCATTTAGGCAATGCCAATGCGTTTCATCAAACTGTTTATTTTCAATTTGGGTTTTGCAAGTATCGCATATATTTATAGCATTGTGTAGAACAGATTCCGTACTTGGAGGGATAATATAAGCACTTAAATTTTCGGTGTTTTTACAAAGCTCGCATGAATTTCCACTGCGTTCTGCTAATTCTTTTTCTAAACTCATTTTTATTTATTTGTTTTATTATTTTGGTGTAAATCGTTTATATATTGGTGCTTTAAGGTGTCGTAAAATGATTTTGAACTTACAGATACAGCAGTAATATTTGAAATTAAAGCTGTAAACATAATGTAAAATATAACAATATGGCTATTGGTCATTTCTATTACTAAAATACAAGCTGTAAAAGGACTTCGGGTTATAGCGGTTAAAAATCCCGTCATACCACATAGAATAAGTAAATTAGCTTCTCCTGTAGTTAAGTCTAAAAACTGCGAAAAAACAGCACCTAAACCTGCACCTGTACTTAATGAAGGAGCAAAAATACCACCGGCTGCACCACTTGAAAAAGAAATGACAGAACCTATTATTCTTATAAAAGGGTAGTACCAATGTATGGTTTTATCGTCTGTAAATAAACTATCAACCATCATTTTTTTGCCGGAACCTAATACATCAGAATTTATGAAATAAGCAAAACTTGCTATAACCAAGCCGCTAACGATAAGAAAAACAATATTTTGCCATTTATTTAAGTGTTGTTTTCTAAAATTGGAGAGAGAAATTATCATTTTGCCCATTATGCTGCCCAACAAACCTGTAATAATAGCAAGGGCAATAACCGGCATAACAATAGAAAAACTATATTGCGAAATTTTAGGGTCGCCTATGTATAAATACGGTCCCAAAATACCCAAAGCCGTGATACCTGCTATAATAACGCCCGTAAGTAAAGCCGATTTAAAATAGTTGAAATGCGTTTTTGTAAGTTCTTCAATGGCAAAAACAATTCCACCTAAAGGGGTGTTAAATGCGGCAGCAAGTCCAGCGGCAGCTCCTGTTATTATCATATTGCTTCTTGATATTTTAGGATACCACTCTGGTAAAATATCATTTATTTTTTTAAAAATAGATGCTGATATTTGAATAGTAGGACCTTCTCTGCCTATAAAACCACCACCCAATAATAGTAATAAACTTGAAAGCATTTTAACTATAGCAACTCTAAGACCTAACAATTTATCTACTAAATCTTTATGCTTATGGTTGTTGAGTTCAATAGCGGCAGTTACTTGAGGAATACCACTTCCTTTTGAGTACGGTGCCCATTTTTTAACTACCCACCACGCAGCAATAAAAGCTATAGGAGAAAGTGCAAATAAGATATAGGGATTTAAAGAAAAAAGATGTTCGCGAAATATTTCTACAAAGTCAAATAATTTAGCATAAAATACGGCAATAATACCACAAACAAATGCTCCTGCCCAAAACGGTATAGCATGAAGTATATTGTATTTTAACTTAGCATTATTTATTTGGTCAAAACCGAGTTTTGCATATTGCTTGAGTTTTTCAAACCAAATTTTTACTTTATGTTCAATGCTTTTAAACTGCACAGTGCAAATTTATGATACTTTAATGCAAATTGATAATAATAACCTAAGTTTAATTAATATTAGTACGCCCTTACCATTCTATCTTTTCCTTGTAAGTCGGTATTAGTACTAACATTTTTAAAACCTTTGTCTAAAAGCATGTCTGCCACATCATTGGCATTAAATTCATTACATTCAAAGTACAATTTGCCATTAGGTTTTAGATAAACAAGAGCTAAATCGGCAATGGCATTATAGAATTTTAAAGGATTTTCATTTTTTACAAATAAGGCAGTATGTGGTTCATACATTAAAACATTTTTGTGCATTAGTTTTTTCTCAGCTTCCGGTATGTACGGTGGATTGCTTACTATTATATCAAATTTTGGCAATTTCATTTTTTTCCAATAAAAGATATTTCCTTTTTTAAAATGGATTTTTGTTTGATAGAAAGTATCACTTTTTTTGGCAACGGCAATAGCTTCTTTGCTTTTTTCAATAGCCCAAACATTGGAGGGATAAAATCTATTGGCAAGTGCCAATGCTATACATCCGCTTCCTGTGCCAATATCTAAAATATCTAAACCATGATGTTCTTTATGGTGGTCTTGAACTATTAAATTAACAAGTTCTTCTGTTTCGGGGCGGGGAATGAGTACGTTTTTGTTGACATATAAATCCATTCCATAAAAATGAGCATTTTCTACTATGTATTCGTATGGCTCATGCTGCAATAATCTTTTGATTATTTGATTAAACTCTTTTAACTGGTTTTCAGTTAGTTCAATGCTATTATTGGCTACAATTTTGTAGTATTCTATATTAAAAACATCAAAAAGCAACGCTTTTAGTATTTGAATGGCTTCTTGTTTATAATAAATAGGTTTTAGTGCATCTACAAAATCATCTATAAACTTTTGCTTAGCGATTATTTGTTTTTTCATTAGTTGAGCATCTTCCTATTTTATCTCAAAACGAGCTAAAATTTTATATTGCACTTTAATTTTTTCAAACTCCACATCGGGGTTTGGTTCATAGCCACCCGCATCCATAGAAACATTAGACATGCCCATAGCTCTGTACATTGGTTGGTAGCCGTAATCTTGTTCTATAATATAAATAACATCTCCAAGTTGCTCATTTACAGCACTTAGTAAGTATTGTGCTTTTTCTTTAGCTGCTTTTACAGCATTAATTTTTACATCTTTTCTTATTTGTTCTATATCGCTGTGGTCTGTTCTGGCTACGTACATTCTGTACAGTTCCAGCTGATTAAGCTCATACAAAACTTTAGAAGCACTATACGCATCATTTAATTTAAGTTCATAACTTTTCTGTTTAAAGCTTTCCTTGGTTTTTTTGTCCCAGCGTGTATAAGAACCCACATCAGAAAGTTTTAAGTTTTTAATGTCAATATCAAGCTTTTTTAGCGAGTTTATTAATACTTTTTCTTGGTCTTCTACGGTTCTTTTTCTGCCATCTTTTTCTTCTTGAAGGGTTATGGCAACATAAATTTCATTTGGGGTAACCATTTGCTCGGCTACGCCAGTAACTTCTACATATTTTTTATCCATTGCTGTGTTGTTTTGTGCTTTTGCTGTAAACAAAGCTAATACCATTAATATACTTAAATACTTTTTCATTTTTTTATTGTTTTTTACTTATTCATCTGCTTTCTATTTGACTTCGGGATTCCTGCCTTCGCAGGAATGACGTTGTCTGACGTTGGTCTAATATCCTCCCAGCCATTTTCTTATAAACCACTCTAAAGCTAATAAAAATATTATAGCAAAAAACAAACCATATAAATTAATTATAGGCATGGTTTTAGAACTTTCATAAAGTAATGGTTTAATATTCTCATTATTTAAGATGTCATTTTTTACATTTTCCACATTTTTAGCTAAATAATATTTTCCGTTAGTTTTGTTTGCTAATTGTTGCAAAAGTGTATGATTAGCCTGTGTTTGGGTTGCTTCAAGTTGCAATGCTTCTATACTAAAAGCTCCACTTGCGGTTAATTTTTTACCATTAAAAGTAGTGGAAGCCGTATAGTTATAGTTTCCTATGGGCAAACTTTCTGTTTCGTAAAGATAGGCTTTGGCTGTTTTAGTCATGGCAAAAGGAAATTCGTTGCCTTCGTCATTTTTTATAAGAATATTTACTTCTGGTGTGTTTATTAATTCGTAATTGTCATTGTACAGTTCCGCTTCAAAAATTACTTTTTCGCCTTCATAAAAATTATTTTTATTGGTGTTTATTCTAAACTTGCGTTTATCGCCTTTTAGGGCTAAATAATTTATAGTTTTTTCTATAATTTCATCAAAAGCGTCAGTAGTACCGTTTTCGTAGTAATCATACATTTTCCATCGCCATAAGCCATCGCCTATAAGTATGGCATTTCTTTTATTTAAGTTGTCTTGAAAAGCCAAAATAGGGTAGTCGCTAACTACTGTTCCTATTTTTTGCAATAAACAAACTGAAGTATTATTAGCTATTTGATAACTACCAAAAGGTGTTTGTAATGGTGGAAAATCTTTAAATGCATTTATGGTGCTTTCGCTTAAATTGAAAGAAGAAAAATTGGTATTAAAAGCAGGCGAAGCATCGTTATTACTGTTACTTTTTACAGTGATATTACAAGCGTTTTGAATGGTATTTAGCTCATTATAATTAGAAGAAGCTCCGGTAATATACCACACGGGAATATTGGTTTTTTGTATAGCATTAAACACACTATTTCCTCTGTTAGCTTTAGCTGGAAGCTGATGCACAATTACTAAACTGTAAGGGTCTAAATTTGCCGAAAATTTGTTAATGTACTGAATATCAAGCTCATAATTTTTATTTTTTTCCACTACACTTTTTATAGCCGCAATATCGGGATGGGGAGCGTTGGCAACTAAAAGGATTTTTTGTCTGTTGTCAATTACTTCTATGTAGAAATCGTAGTAGTTATTTTTTGTAGTTATCTCATTTTCAAACTCTTGTAAGCTAACTCTATATTTATGAATACCTACTGATGATGCATTTATAATAAAACTTGTTTCTTGCTCGTCAAAATCGTTTTTAATTTGTAAAGTTTTATTGTCTAATTTTTGAGCCGAATTTTTGCCAATTTTAGAAATACTAACGGCATAGTTTTTATTGGCTAAATGATTGGCTTGCAAGCCTATTTCTATTTCTAATTTATCATCTAAATATGCCAGTTTATTGTTTCTTACAAACATTATTTTGGCATCGGTTTGAATATTAGTATCTCCTAAAGCAATGGTGTATAAAGGAAAATCAAATGAGGTGTAGTAAGGATTATTTCCTTTGTTGTAAATACCGTCAGAAGCAAAAATTACTGCTCCCACATTTTGATTGTAAAAAGTACCGTTTATTTGTTCTAAAGCGTTGCTTAAATCGCTGGCTTTGCCTTTAAAATCTAAAGTGTCAACGGCTTTTATTTCTTCATCAAATGCAAAATATTGTATTTCAAAATCTTTAGATAAATCGGTTAAAACGCTGTTGAGTTTATTTATATAATTAGCAGAATCTTCTTTGTTCCAGTTTAGTTTTATAGATTCGCTATTATCGTGAGCTAATACTAATACCGGCTGAATTTTGTCAACTTGTTTTTTCTTTATAAAAGGCGAAAGCAATAGAAAAGCAATAGTGCTAGCACTAAGAAAACGCAATAACGCCAATCCAAAAATTATTTTATTGGTGTGTTTGGTTTCAAGCGTAAAAACATTATTTTTAACATACAACAAAGACGCATAAATGCCTCCAAGTAAAAGGCAAAAAAGTATAAACCAAATAGGATATTGAAATATCAATTGCATAAAATTACCTATTCAATCCTCCGCAAACGCTAATTACTTGTCCATTTACATAACTACTTAAATCAGAAGCAAGAAATAGAGCCGTATTGGCTACTTCTTCGGCAGTGCCTAATCTTTTTTGAGGAATACCTGCCAAATAACCTTTTTTTACATCTTCGGGTAGTTCATCTGTCATATCGGTTTGAATAAAACCCGGAGCTATGGCATTGGTCCGTATATTTCTTGAGCCCAGTTCATCTGCTACAGATTTGGTAAAACCAATAATTCCCGCTTTAGATGCCGAATAGTTGCTTTGTCCCGCTTGCCCTTTCATGCCCACAATAGAAGTGAGATTAATGATACTTCCTTTGCGTTGTTTTAGCATTATATAGGAAACAGGTTTTGTTAAATTAAAAATAGATTTTAAGTTGGTTTCCAAAACGCTGTCCCAATCTTCTTCATTTATTCTAAGTAACAAATTATCTTTTGTAATGCCTGCATTGTTTACCAAAACATCTATACTGCCAAAATCTTCATTTACTTGCTTGCTCAGTTCTTGAGCATCATTGTAAGAAGCGGCATTAGATTTATAACCTTTAACTTTTACGCCCAGTTTAGACAATTCATTTTCTAATGTCTTAGCTTTTTGCTCAGAAGAATGATAGGTAAAAGCAATATTAGCACCATTTTGGGCAAAAACTTTAGCTATTGCGTTTCCTATACCTCTTGATGCACCAGTTACTAAGGCAACTTTATTTTCTAGTAATTTCATTCTAATGCTTTTGGCTTTTAGCCTCTAGCTATTAGCTTAAAGGTAAAAGCTTATTTTCCTTTATAAACCTTATTTTTATTGTAAACAGATTACGCTTTTACACCCAATACTTCTGCCATTGTTTCTCCAATATTAGCTGGAGATTCTACTACGTGAATACCACATTCTGCCATTATTTTCATTTTAGCAGCTGCAGTATCGTCTTTTCCGCCTACAATAGCACCAGCGTGTCCCATTGTTCTTCCTTCCGGAGCTGTTTGCCCCGCTATAAAACCTACAACAGGTTTAGTGCCATTTTCTTTTATCCAATGAGCGGCATCGGCTTCTAAAGTTCCGCCTATTTCGCCTATCATTACTATGCCTTTAGTTTCCGGGTCGTTCATTAAAAGCTCTACAGCTTCTTTAGTAGTTGTACCTATAATTGGGTCGCCACCAATGCCTATAGCCGTAGTAATACCTAAACCGGCTTTTACCACTTGGTCGGCAGCTTCATAAGTCAATGTACCCGATTTAGAAACTATACCTATACTTCCTTTTTTGAAAACAAAACCTGGCATAATCCCCACTTTAGCTTCATCGGCAGTAATAACACCCGGGCAGTTAGGACCTACCATACGTACATCTTTATTGCTGATAAAAGCTTTAACTTTTGTCATATCTTGCACCGGAATACCTTCGGTAATAGTTATAATTACTTTAATATCGGCATCGGCAGCTTCCATAATAGCATCGGCAGCAAAAGCAGGTGGAACAAAAATTATAGAAACATCTGCTCCTGTTTTATTAACAGCATCTGCCACAGTGTTAAATACAGGCAAGCCTAAATGCTCTTGACCACCTTTTCCCGGAGTAACACCACCAACTACCTTGGTTCCATATTCTATCATTTGGCTGGCATGAAAAGTTCCTTCTTTTCCTGTAAAACCTTGAACTATAATTTTTGAATCTTTATTTACTAATACTGACATAATTTTGTTTTATTATTTTGGTGCGAAAATAAGGAAAAAATGGTTTAATACTAAGAGAAAGTAGTTTAATTAATGTGAATAAGATTTTTTGAGTATTAAAAAACCTATTTACTTATAAAGATATAGGCAATAACTAAAAATAAACTAAATTTGTGTATCATGGCTTATACAAAGTTAAAAGCAAGAATACATGAAATAATTTTTGAGGCAGATACCAAAGCAGGTAAAAACTTTGATATTGTTTTATTAATACTTATTATTATAAGTATTGTAGCTACTATGTTAGAAACAGTAGCGAGTATTAAGTTAAATTATGGTGATTATTTAATTAGCTTAGAGTGGGTTTTAACTATTGTTTTTACAATAGAATATATATTAAGGGTGTATAGTTCTAAAAAACCTATTTCTTACATTTTTAGCTTTTATGGTTTGGTAGATTTAATGTCTATATTCCCTACTTATTTTGGTATATTTTATCCTAATACCAGAGCCATGTCTATTATCCGTTCGTTAAGGCTGTTAAGGGTATTTCGTGTGCTTAAAATGGGGCAGTTTATTAATGCTAACGATACACTATTAGGTGCTTTAAAACAGAGTAGAAGCAAAATTATTGTCTTTTTAATGACGGTATGTATTATTGTTTTTATAGTGGGAGCATTAATGTATGTTATAGAAGGAAAAAATGGTAGCGGTTTTGACAATATACCTGTTAGTATTTATTGGGCTATAGTTACCGTTACTACCGTTGGCTATGGCGATATTGCTCCTATTACACCATTGGGACAGTTTTTTGCTTCGGTATTAATGATAATTGGTTATGCCATTATAGCTATACCCACAGGAATAGTGGGGAGCGAAATGGTTAAAGAAAGTAGAAAAGAAGAATTGTCAACGCAAGTATGCCACCATTGCCAAAAAGAAGATCACAAAAGGGATGCTACATTTTGTTATAATTGTGGTTATAAATTAGATTAAATGGAAAAATTGCGTGTAGATAAATATTTGTGGGCAATTAGGCTTTATAAAACAAGAACAGCATCAAGCAAAGCTTGCGAAGCAGGGCATGTAAAGCAAGGAAATGATAAATTAAAAGCTTCTTCAAAAATTCAAGAGGGCGATAAACTTACAGTAAGAGTTAATCATATAAATAGAGAAATAGAAGTAGTAAAATTAATAAATAAAAGAGTGGGAGCGGCTATAGCTCAAGAGTGTTATACCGACCATACTCCACCAGAAGCGTTAATGGTTCATAAAATGAAATCGGCTTTTTTGCTACCCAATGCATACAGAGATAAAGGCACAGGGCGACCTACAAAAAAGGATAGGAGAGAGATAGATAAATTTAAAGACATTGATAATTTAGAAGATATAGAATGAAACACACTATAATAACCGGAGCAAATGCAGGAATTGGCTTTGCTACCGCAAAAGGATTGCTTGAAAAAGGCTTTAAAGTTTCTATGTTTTGTAGAAATATAGACAAAGCAGAAGAAGCAAAAAAAGAATTAATTAAGTTAACAGGCAATAAAGAAATAGATATTTTTCAAATAGATTTTTCTTCATTACAATCAATAAAAACGGCTTGTAATGATTTTAAAGCAAAATATAATTCATTAGATGTTTTATTAAATAATGCAGGAGCAACTTTTGCCAAATTTGAGCTAAGCGAAGACGGCATAGAAAAAACAATGGCAGTAAATCATTTTGGTTATTTTGCTATGGCTTATTATTTGTTGCCACTATTAAAAAATACGCCTAATTCAAGAATAGTAAACGTGGCATCTAAAGCTCATTTTGGTAGTAAAATGAATTTTGAAACAATAAACGCAGAAAAAGGATATTTTATTTATAATCAATATGAAAATTCCAAATTGGCTAATGTGTTGTTTACAAAATATTTAGCCGAAAAATTGAAAGACGATAATATAACCGTTAATTGTTTGCATCCGGGAGTGGTAAAAACTCAAATAGGCAATAAAGCAGGAAACACCTTTTTTGGAATGGCTTGGAGTTTATTTGCCGCTTTTGGCATTAATACCGATAAAGGAGCCGAAACATCTATTTATTTGGCAAGCAATAAAAAAGTAGCTGACATTAGTGGTATGTATTTTGATAAAAAGAAAGCATATAAAGGTTCTGAACTTTCAAGAAATAAGCAATTACAGCAACAATTATGGGAGTGGAGTGAAAAGATGAGTGGTTTAGAATGGAGTTTTTAATAAAAGTGTGTATAACAAATTTTTAATGAAGAGATTTTTAGTACTTGCGTTATTTGTAATAAATTCATTATGTGCCCAAACCAATATAAGTGGTACAATTAACAGCTATGCAGCAGTTACAAATATAGATATACAAAGTTGTGTTAGTAATAATATTACAGTAGATGATGCAACAGGGTTTAGTATAGGCGATACGGTTTTAATTATACAAATGCAAGGAGCTACTATTGATGTGAGTAACTCTGCTACTTTTGGAGATGTAACAAATATAGGTAATGCCGGAAACTATGAGAAAAACTATATAAGTGCCATTAGCGGCAATGTTTTTACTTTAGGATTTGAATTGTTAAACACTTATGATGTTGCAGGAAAAGTGCAAATAGTTAATATACCTCATTATATAGGAAATGTAAATGTAAATGGAGTGCTTACGGCTATGGCATGGAATGGAAACAAAGGAGGCGTATTAGCATTTTCTTGTAGTGGAGATGTAACTATGTCAAGCAATATTAATGTTAGTGGTTTAGGGTTTAGAGGGGGCGGAATTATTCCCGCACCAACTGTGGGAGTAAGTCAAAGTTGCGGTTTTCTTGGAACAGATGGATGTGTAGGGGTAAATTATTTTTATAATAATACGTCTGTTTATGCTGTAGATAAAGGAGAAGGCATATCTGTACTTAATGCTAACTATCAAAGAGGTAAAGGTAAAAATGCTAATGGTGGTGGTGGTGGTGGAATTGAAGCGGGAGGCGGAGGAGGTGGGGCCAATATTGGTAATGGAGGCTACGGAGGTGGTTGTAATGAAAAAAGTTGTCCAACTACTTTCGGATGTTCTTGTAATGCTAGTGTTGTAGCAGGATTAGGAGCGATAGGATTGTCTTTTACTAATAAAGTATTTTTAGGTGGAGGAAGTGGAGCAGGAAATAATGGAAATGGCAATCAGTATTGGAACACACCGTATTGTTTAGGACTTGCTGGCGGAGGAATTATTTATATAAAAGCTAATCAAATTGTAGGCAATGCCAATTCTATTACAGCCCAAGGAATAGATGGTGTAGATTTAAGTGCATCGGGAGCAGGAACAATGGGAACATCTGGAGGAGGAGGAGGAGGTTCTATTTTATTAGAAGCAAATAATATTGATAATGTTACTATAAATGTTAATGGAGGAAGAGGTAACGATTCAAGAAAAACATCAGGTTCTTCTAATGCTACAGGAGGCTCAGGCGGAGGAGGAGGCGGAGGTCTAATTTCTTATAGTGGAGCAAGTTTTCTTGGTACTGTTTCTGCAAACGTGAGTGGAGGAATAGCAGGAAATAGCTATGACAGAGAAGGAGATTTACGTTTAGCACCATATAAAGGTGTTGACGGAACAAATGGAACAACATCATTTAACTATTCTATCCCTTTCTCAAATAGTATTTTTTCTACAGGAACGGTTATTGCAGGAGGTACATTAAATACGCCTATAAATACTTGTGTAGGCGATTCTGTTTATTTTACTTTTTCTACTAACCCTACAAGTGGACAAAGTTATGTGTGGCAAGTAGATAGTAGCGGTACATGGGAATATTTAAGCAATAATGCAACTTTTGTAAATACCACTTCTCAAAATTTGAGTATTAGAACTGTAGTAAGTTCAATGAGCACGCATCAATACAGATTAATGGTTTATAATTCTTGCGATAGCGTTTATTCTACTGTGGCTACATTAAGTATAGGTGCAAGCCCAACTATAAGTATTCAACCTTTAAATTATACTACTTGTGCCAGTTCTAATGCTTTATTTTATGTAAGTGCCACAAATGCCGATGCATACCAATGGCAATTGTTTGATGGTACTAATTGGAATAATTTAAGTAATAATGCCACATATACGGGAGTTACTAATGATTCTTTAACCGTAAATAATGTTACTACCGGTTTTAATGGGAATTTGTACAGAGTTATTGCATCAAATTCTTGTACTTCTGTTAATTCTAATTCTGCCGAATTAATTATAGATAATCAGCCAATAGTTGCCACAGCCATGTTAGATACTATTAAAGTTTGCTCTGGAACAGATACCATTTTAGTCGCCAACTATACAGGGCAGGTAGATAGTGTACAATGGCAAGTAGATGAAGGCAGTGGTTTTATAGATTTAGTTAATAATGCCAATTATCAAAATGTGCATAATGATACTTTGGTCTTCCAAAACATTTCACAGGCTTTTGATGGCTACATATACCGAGCTTTATTATTCAATAATTGCGGTAGCAGTGCTGTTAGCGAAGAAATTATCCTATCGGTTTTTGATGCACCTTCTGTTTCCGTTAATCCATTAACTAATGCTTGCGAAGGACAAGGGGTATTTGTATCTATTAGTAATTTAACAGGTTCTAACATAACTTACCAATGGCAGGTAGATACTACAGGCGTATGGCAAAATTTGGGAGATTCTTTAGGATATTCTAATACTACAGGAAACTTTTTAGGCTTTTCAAGTAGTATAACGCACCCCAGTATTAATACAGATAATTATCGGGTGCAAATTACTACAGACTGTGGGATGGCAGTTTCTAATGTTTTTCGTTTAAATGTTTCTCCAGCACCACAAATTAGTATTCAACCTATAAATGATTCGGTTTGTATTGGAGATAATGCTCAATTTTTTATTCAAGGCAATAATATAGATTCTTTTCAATGGCAAAATAATCAAAGTGGTTCTTATGCTAATTTAGTAGATGGTGTAAAATTTTCTGGCGTTCATAATGATACTTTAACTATAAATAATATCCAGAGTTCTGATTTGGGTATTTTATATAGAGTTCGTATTTATGGTGTAAATCATACATGTACTCATGTAACAAGCACTACAGTTCAAATATTTTTAAGTGATACCGTACAAATAACTCAGCAAGCTACAGATGAAACCGTATGTGCAGGAAATTCAACTTCTTTTGCCATAAATGCCATAAATGCAAATTCTTATCAATGGCAAGTAGATGAAGGTAGCGGATTTATAAATTTAACAAACAATACAAATTATGCTGGTGTAAATACAGATTCTTTACACCTAAATAATATTCCTCAAACTTTTGATGGTTATATTTTTAGATGCGTAGTAAGTAATAATTGTGGTTCTTCAAATACTAATCAATATACACTTACCGTAAATAATACGCAAACTTACAACCAAAACGTGGTGCTTTGTTATAATGATTCTTTAGTGTTAAACAATGGTACTGTTGTTCATAATACTGGTGTTTATAATGACACTATTGCTAATGGTTTGTGCGATTCTATAATTACTTATAATGTTACAGCCTTACCTATTGTTTCCAGTACAAGTTCTGAACAAATATGTGCTAACGATAGCTTCCAAATGAACAATGGAACTTTTGTTTATAATCAAGGTATGTATGTAGATACTTTTTTAAATGCCACAGCTCAAAATTGCGATAGTTTTCATTATGTAAATTTGAGCATAATACCTTTAGTTTATGATACAGTACTTCAAAATATATGCAGTGGAGATACCTTTATTTCTCCTAATGGAAATGCAATATGGAATAATGGTTTTGTAACCGATACTTTTAATACTGCTCAGTGCGATTCTTTTGTCAGCTATAATGTTTCCTTATTGCCAATTTCAAATACTACATCTACTATAAATATTTGTAGTAATGACAGTTTATTATTGCAAAATGGAACTTATGTTAATACCGCAGGAATGTATATAGATACATTTACTAATGCTACTACTCAAGGTTGCGATAGTTTGCATTATATTAATTTAACGGTGTCTAATCCGCATTTTGATACACTGTACCAAAATATTTGTACAGGAGATACCTTTATTTCTCCTAATGGGCAAGAGTTAATAACCAACGGAAACGTAACCGACACAATAAATGGTATGGTTTGCGATTCTTTTGTTACTTATAATATTTCTTTGTCGCCTTTAAATTTTGATACCATTTTTGCTACCATTTGCTCTAATGAAAATTACACTTTACCAAGTGGAATAATAGTTAACACAACGGGAGCATATAATGATACTATTTCCGTTGCCACTTCTTGCGATAGCATTATTACTACTAATTTAACGGTATTGCAAACAAGCTCTTCAAGTTATACAGATACCATTTGCTCAATTAATGAAAGCTATACTTTGCCAAGCGGTACAGTTGTAGTAGGAGAAGGAATTTATTTTGATACTATTCCGAATGTTGCATTCTGTGATAGTTTTATTACCATAAATCTAAATTATTTGCCCAAAATAAATGCTACCACTATTTATAGAACTTTTTGTAATGGAGAAAGTTATGTTTTGCCAAGTGGAAGAATAGTATTTAACTCCGGTGTTTATAATGATACAGTTGTTACTTCATTAGGTTGTGATTCTATTATGACCTTTAATTTAGTAGAAGAATTGCCTTTAAGTATAACTAATCAAAGTACTGATGTGGAAGTTTGTGAAGGAGAAAATGCTACTTTATTTGTAGTGGCTACAGGTGCTAATATTCAATATCAATGGCAAGAAAATGGATTGGATATGGCAGGACAAACAACGTCAAGTTTAACTTTAAATAATGTAATTACAGGAAATTTATATAATGTAGTGGTGTATAATAATTGTGATACTTTATATAGTCAAAATATAAGTGTGGATTTATATGAAGAAGCTACCGTTTTAAGTCAGTCTGAAAATATAGAACAGTGTGGAGGGTTTTCTTTTATAGTTTTTGTAGAAGCAAATAATGTTACAGCATATCAATGGCAAATAGACGAAGGAAATGGTTTTGTTAATTTGAATAATGGAAGTTTAAATGGAACTACTACACAAATAACAGGAGCAAACAATGATACGCTTATTATTTCAAATTATGATACTGATATTTCGGGCTCAGTTTTTAATGTAGTAATGACTACCCAATGCGGAGAAACTTTAAATTTTAATTCAGTAAGTGCAATTATAACTCAAGCTGTTGTGTTAGATAATACTCAAAATGATACTACAATTTGTACTCACGAAATTAATCCAATTACAGTTTCTTATGTTAGTGGCTCAGCCGTATGGAGCAATGGAGATTATGGTCAAACTTTTACGCCAACAGAAACAGGCGTATATACAGTTGAATTTACAGATGCTAATAATTGTCCTAATTCTGATAAAATTTATGTAGAAATTAAAGATTGTTTGGCTGATTGTGCTGTATTTATGCCTACAGGATTTTCTCCTAATAATTCGGGCGTAAATGATGTGTTAAAAGCTATTTATAATTGTGATATTGATTTCTTTGAATTTTCTATTTATAACAGATATGGCGAAAAAGTATTTTATACTAATGATTTCACTATTGGCTGGGACGGAACTTACAGAGGTAAAGATGCCGAAATAGGTATTTATACTTGGCATTTAGAATATAAGTTTACAGACAAAACTAATACTGAATCTTTAAATGGAAATACCACTCTAATTAGATGATTTTCTCTTTTAAAGGGATAAAAAAATAATTATTTTCCCTTTTGTAAGGAAAATTTATATAAAATATTTCCTTTTTTAAAGGAAAATTCATACATTTGCTATATGAGAAAAGGTATAGTAAAGGATATTATAGTAGATAATCAAGAAGAAGATTATAGCCATATATACGCAAGAGATATTATTTTGCCTATAAAAACTAATAAAATAATAAGTCTTACGGGTGTTAGGCGGTGTGGTAAAACGCACGTTTTATTTCATACTATAAAAAAACTATTAGAAGAAGGCGTAGAAAAGCAGAATATATTGCATATAAATTTTGAAGATGAAAGAATAGATTGGGAAACTGCCGATTTAGATTTAATACTTCAAGCTTATACCGAATTGCACCCAAATATCAATTTAAAAGAATGTTATTTCTTTTTTGATGAAATACAAAATGTAAAAGACTGGCAAAAGTTTATAAGAAGAGTAGATGATTCTGTAAGTAAAAACATATTTATAACAGGCTCAAATTCTTCAATGTTGAGTAGCGATATAGCTACAAGTTTAAGAGGGCGAAACATAAATTATGAAATATTCCCCTTGTCATTTTCTGAATATTTGAGATTTAATAAGATGTCAACTAATTATGTTGGTACAAAACAAAAAAGCGAAATAAACAGACTGTTTCAAAAATACTTAAAAGAAGGTGGATTTCCGGAATTAATCAATTTATCTGATGATGTTAAACAGAAAACACTGCAAGAATATTTTTACGTAATGTTGTATAAAGACATTATAGAACGCTATGAAGTTAGCAATCCTACTACGCTTAAATATTTCTTAAATAGGGTTTTAGTAAATGTAGGAAAACCCACATCTGTACACAAAATATATAATGAGTTAAAATCGGGTGGATATAAAGTTTCTAAAAACACTTTGTACGATTTTTTAGAATATTCAGAAGCAGTTTATTTGAATTTTGCTCTTCAAAAATTTGATTATTCATTAATAAAAAGAGAAAGTGCAGACAAAAAAAACTACTTTATAGATAATGGATTAATGAACGCTTTAACTTTTAAGTTTTCTAAAGATTACGGTATGTTGTTAGAAAATTTAGTTTACTTACATCTCAGAAGGATGTATAAAAATGAACTGTTTTACTACAAAAACGGAAAAGAGTGCGATTTTGTAATATTTGAAAAAGAAAAAGTAAAACACTTAATACAAGTTTGCTACAATACTGAAGATACAGATACTTTAAATAGAGAAGTGAAGAGTTTAATATATACAGCTAAAAAATTAGATAAAAAAGAAGGTATAATAATAACTTTAAACGATACTGAAAGAATAATAGAGGAAGGTCAATTTAAAATAACTATAATGCCTATAATTAAATTTTTGCTAACAAATATTTTAGATTAAGGTTAAAAAAGCAATATTCCCTTATTTTTGCTTTATGGAAAATAAAAAACCTTTAATTTTAGTAACTAATGATGATGGAATTACTGCACCGGGCATAAGAGCGTTGGTTGAAGTAGCCAAAGAGTTTGGAACAGTAGTAGTGGTAGCTCCCGATAGCCCACAGAGTGGCATGGGGCATGCTGTTACATTAAACAAGCCATTGCGTATGCATCCTTCTCAAGTTTTTGAGGGAATAGAATCTTATGAATGTTCCGGCACTCCGGTAGATTGTGTTAAAATAGCTGTAGATAAAGTACTAAACAGAAAACCCGATTTATGTGTTTCTGGTATTAATCACGGAAGCAATTCATCTATAAATATAATTTATTCCGGCACCATGTCGGCAGCCGTAGAAGCCGCTTTAGAAGATATTCCTTCTGTAGGCTTTTCTTTATGCGATTTTGCTTACGAAGCAGATTTTTCTGCGGCACAAGATGCCGCAAGAAAAATTATACCTCAAATATTAAGTAAAGGTTTGGCTCACAATACTTTATTAAATGTAAACGTTCCTAAAGGAACAAAAATAAATGGCATAAAAGTATGCCGACAAGCATACGCCAAGTGGGAAGAAGAATTTGATAAACGTCAAGACCCTCACGGGAGAGATTATTATTGGCTAACAGGAAAATTCGTAAACAAAGACAGAGGTCAAGATACAGACGAATGGGCTTTACAGCATGGTTACGTTTCTGTAGTGCCTGTGCAGTTTGATTTAACAGCACATCACGGTATTAATTTTATAAATGAAAACTGGGATATATGAACAATGACAACATGGTAAGAGATATTTTTATTGGCATGGCTGTAACTATAGTTTCTATGCTTATAATTGCTTATGCTGTAGCTAAAATAAAATATCCCTATATATTAACTGATTTTTCAAGTTTTAAACAATTTTATATTGTCCTTTTAGGCTTCGGTTTTTTTGGTAATATAATATGGTACGGCTTATTTTGGTATCTTAAAAAAGAATACATGCAAAGAGGCGTTTTAATTATTACCGTAATAGCGTCATTCTTATTTATTATTAATAAGTTTTTATAAAATGAAATACTACTTAATAGCAGGCGAAGCCAGTGGCGATATGCACGGAGCTAATTTAATGCTTGCTATTAAGCAACAAGATACTACTGCCGAATTTCGTTTTTGGGGTGGCGATAAAATGGCTCAAATACCCAATGCTACACAGGTAGAACACTACAAAAACACCGCATTTATGGGTTTTGTAGAGGTGCTAAAACATCTCCGAACCATTTTTAAATTTATAAAGCAGTGCAAAGAAGATATACAAAACTATCAGCCGGATGTTGTTATTTTTATTGATTACCCTGGTTTTAATTTAAGAATAGCCAAGTTTGTAAAAGAAATAGGAATAAAAACAGTCTATTACATATCTCCGCAAGTGTGGGCGTGGAAAGAAAATAGGGTAAAAAAAATAAAGCAATACATAGATAAAATGCTGGTTATTTTGCCTTTTGAAAAAGATTTTTACAAAAAGTGGAATTATAATGTTGTTTATGTGGGGCATCCTTTGTTAGATGAAATTTCGGATAGAAAATATCCTTTAAATATTCAAAAGGAAAAGCCAATTATTGCTCTTTTGCCCGGAAGTAGAAAGCAGGAAATAGAAAAGATTTTACCTGAATTTTTAAGTGTAGTAAATCAATTTAAAGCGTACCAATTTGTTGTAGCTGGTTTATCGCATATTGAAGATGAAGTTTATACTAATTTAATAGGTAATAAGAATGTAATAGTAGTTAAAAACAATACTTACGGAATATTGCAACAAAGCCATGCTGCCATAGTGGCAAGTGGTACAGCCACACTTGAAACAGCCTTGTTTGGCGTGCCATTGTTTGTAGGCTACAAAGGAAATTTTTTATCTTATTATATTGGTAGAATGTTAGTGAAAATTAAGTTTATTTCGTTGGTAAACCTAATTTTTAACGAGCAGGTAGTTACAGAGTTAATTCAAAATGATTTAAACAAAGAAAATATAGAGAAAGAGTTAAAAAACATACTTTCAAATCCTAAAAGAGAACAAATGATAGCTAAATTTCAGTTATTGAGGCAAAAATTAGGAAATAAAGGAGCTTCTACAGTAGCTGCAACAGAAATATTGAGTCTTATAAATTCTAAATAATACAAATTCAACAACTTTACTTATTTTTACAAAATGAGAGTTGAAAACTATATCCTAAACGATATATATAAAGATTGGGCTAATCTTAATCCACTTACTTTATCCAAGCCCGTTTCGTCATTAAGAATTGGCATTGATACCATTAAAGAAAAATGGGAATTTTTATTGAAAGAAAATGTTAGTATAAAAACTTGTGTGCCACATCTCCAATCTTTTGATAGTGATTTTAACAATGAAAACATAAATATTTATGTTAATTCAAGTGTTATTCCCAATAAACTTTTAGTAGAAAAAATAAAAGTACTTCAAGTAGGAGAAACTTTATATAAAGACGGTGTTCAAATAGCTTCAAAAATTGATTTTAACCAAAAAAGCTTAGAAAAAGATGTTCACTATTCTGAAGAAGTAACTAAAATAAATTTTCCTTGGGATATTTTTAAACTAAACGATAAAGTTTTAAAAGCAGATTTTGAAAGAATTACAGCCAATAGAACTTCTCAAAAGTTAAGTTCTACAAATATTGTAATTGGAGATACTAAACAGATTTTTCTGGAAGAAGGAGCAATAGTTGAAGTAGCAGTTTTAAATACCAAAAGTGGACCAATTTACGTGGGCAAAAATACCGAAATAATGGAAGGAAGTGTTGTAAGAGGCGGTTTAGCTTTATGCCAAGGAGCAGCTTTAAAATTAAGCACTAAAATATATGGAGCTACAACGGTGGGGCCTCATAGTAAAGTGGGCGGAGAAGTAAATAATTCTGTAATTCAAGGCTATTCAAATAAAGGACATGATGGATTTTTAGGAAATTCTGTAATAGGCGAGTGGTGCAATTTGGGAGCGGACACTAATAATTCTAATTTGAAAAACAACTATGGCAATGTTAGAGTTTACAATTATTTTAAAAAAGATATGGTAGATTCTAGCTTGCAATTTTTGGGCTTAATAATGGGCGACCATAGCAAATGTGGCATTAATACCATGTTTAATACAGGAACAGTAGTGGGCGTTTTTGCTAATATTTTTGGTGGTGGTTTTCCCAGTAAATTTATTCCATCGTTTAGTTGGGGCGGAGCAGAGGGTTTTAGCTCGTATAAATTAGAAAAAGCTTATGAAGTAGCTGAAAAAGTAATGGAAAGACGCAATATAAATTTAACAGAGCAAGATAAAGAAATATTAAAGCATATATTTGAACAAAGAGAAAATGAGAAATAAATTAGTAGTAGGTAATTGGAAAATGAATACCACAATAGATGAAGCTATTGCACTTATCAATAACTTAAATAAAGAACTTGATGAGCAGCAAACTGTAGTTTGTGTTCCATTTACGCACATTAGTGAGCTTTCAAAAATTAAAAAGGCTAACATAAAAATAGGAGCTCAAAATATTTCGGCACATAGCAATGGTGCTTATACAGGCGAAATATCAAATGTTATGCTTAAAAGCTTAAGCGTAGCTTATGTTATAGTAGGGCATTCCGAAAGGCGAGAATACCATAATGAAACAAACGAAGTGGTAAATACGAAAGTAAAAAGAGCCTTAGAAAGTGGCAT
Source organism: Chitinophagales bacterium (assembly GCA_020635995.1). Lineage (NCBI taxonomy): Bacteria > Pseudomonadati > Bacteroidota > Chitinophagia > Chitinophagales > Chitinophagales bacterium. The sequence continues at coordinate 109,508 of JACJYS010000004.1, forward strand.
AACGCCAATAATTTGCTTTGGCGAATCTTTAACTTTAAGAAAAGAAAACAAACATTTGCCTTTTATAGAAAAACAAATAAAAGAAGCTTTATTAAATATTTCAGCAGAAGAATTTAAACAGTGTGTTTTAGCTTATGAACCCATTTGGGCAATAGGTACAGGAGAAACAGCCACGCCTGCACAAGCACAAGAAGTGCACGCTTTTGTGCGTAATTTATTAACAAAATTATACAATAACGCATTGTCTGAAAAATGCAAAATACTATATGGAGGTAGTGTTAAACCAAGCAATGCTTCAGCTTTGTTTAAAGAAAAAGATATAGATGGAGCTTTAGTGGGCGGAGCATCCTTAAAAGCAGTTGATTTTACACAAATAATAAATGCCTAATGCAAGATTATAAAGTAGTTACTTTTAAAGAAACCCAACAACAAAATGACATTTTAATTGCTTTGCTAAGTCAGTTAAATTACAATTCATTTGAAGAAATAGATGACAATACTTTAGATGCTTATATTTTAAAAGAAGATTATTCGGAAAATGAAGTAAAAGAAATATTGCAACAGCTTGAAAGTTTTAAGGATATTCAATTTTTGGTTAAAGATTTAGAAAATAAAAATTGGAACGAAGAGTGGGAAAAAAGTTTTAAACCCATAAAAATAAGCGATAAATGTGTAGTTCGAGCCCCTTTTCATGATGCTACAAACGCAAAATTTGAGCTACTTATAGAACCCAAAATGGCATTTGGCACGGGGCATCACGCCACTACAGAAATGATGCTAAAACTAATGTTAGATATTGATTTTAAAGAAAAAAATGTGTTAGATTTTGGAGCGGGAACAGGAATTTTAAGTTTGTTAGCATCTAAAATGGGAGCTAAAAATATAGTGGCTAACGATATAGAAGAAGATGCTTTTGAAAATATGAAAGAAAATTTTGAGCTCAATAATTGTAAGAATATCAAGCCTTTGTGTGGAGATTTTAAGGTGTTGCCCACTCCTAAAAAATACCAAGTTATATTAGCTAATGTTACCACCAATATCATTAAGCAAAATTTTAATAATTTAGTGTCGTTATTATTAGTTGGAGGCGATATTTTATTTAGTGGAATTTTAAAAGACCAATCGGAAGAAATAGAAAAGTTGGCTCAAAACTTGAAATTAATTAAAAAAACGGAGCAAAATAATTGGATTGCTCTACATTATAAAAACAAATGAATATGAAATTATTTAAACTGTTAATTGTTGGTTTAATATTTATTAGCTTTGCTAAATCTCAAAATATAGATACCTTACCTAATACTAAAACAGAATTTTTAAAAGGTCTTGACGATATGTTTTCCGCTACAAAACGGTCAGATTTAAAAGATTTATTTACAGATTTTAATAATAAAGTAAGTTCCGGTAAAGTAAGTGATGCGGTATTGAAAAATATAATTAATTCAAGCAATACCATGCTTAAAATGAGAGGGAAAGCCTATCCCCAGTTACAACAAATAATAATAGGTTATTTACAATTAAACGATGCGGAATTAAGTTCGGGAGAATGGAGTGATTTTCAAAATACGATGAGTTTAGTAATGAAAAACTCAAAAAGTGGAGATACCAAAACCAGCTTAGATTTTCTTGATTTTGCTATACAATTATATAAAAGTAATGCTTTGTTTTATAGTAAGGGGAAAACTTGGTATTTAGACAATAACAATTATAAATTAGCCTATTTAGAAGGGAAACCGGTAGTAAATGTGAACCCATCAACATTAAAAGGGGCTACCAATGGAGATACACTCACTGTTTATAACACATCGGGCGTATATGATGTGTTAAGCAATAAATGGACAGGAAATAGCGGAAAAGTAACATGGGAAAAATCGGGATTGCCGGCTTCAGACGTTTTTGCCACTTTTGGTAAATACGAAATAGATATGAGTACGCAGGAATTTACAGTTCCTGAAGCCAATTTTACTTACAAAAATTATTTTGACAAAGTAATAGTAGGCAGGTTAGAAGACAAAGTAGTAGCAGCTACTACAACAGAAACAGCCCGATTTCCAAGATTTACAGCTACAAGAGAAAATGTTCCTCCTCAGCGTATTTCAGATAATGTTACATACTACGGTAGTTTTACTTTAGCCGGTTCTAAAATAATGACAAAAAGCGATGATGAGTTATCGGAATTGGTTATAACTAAGCCCAACTCCAAAGAGAAAATACTTACAGCCTATACTTCTTCTATTACTATGGATTTACCCGAAAAAATTAGTAGTAAAAATGCCAAAATATCTATGTTTTTTGGTACAGATAGCATTTATCACCCAAGCATAGATTTTACTTATAGTTTAGCTAAAAATGAAGTAAAACTTACAAAAGGAGATGGTAGCTTGGCTCAGTCAAGTTTTTTAGATTCTTATCATAATGTAGATTTTGATGTAGATGTAATTACTTGGAATTTAGGTACAGATAAAATGGATTTAAGAACCATTACTACTTCCGGAATAAAAACAGCAACAATAGAATCTAAAGAATATTTTAGTAAAGAAAAAATGCGAGATTTAAGGGGGAATGTAAATTACGACCCATTGTCAATACTTAGAGTTAAAGCAGCACAAGGTTTTGATAATGAGGTTCATGCCGATTTATTTGCCAAAGAAATTGCACCTAATTTAACTGTACAGCAAATAAAACCATTATTATTTAGTTTAGTACAAGAAGGATTTATAACTTTTGATGAGAAAAAAGAAATAATACATGTAGAGCCTAAAGTAGAGCATTATGTACTTTCTAACGCAGAGAAAAAAGATTTTGATAACATCACTATACGCTCTAATTCAAAAGATTACAATGCTACAATAGATTTAAAAGATAAAAGTTTAGCATTAAGTGGTGTGAAATCTGTACCAATAAGCTTGGCAACATCAACTTTTTTCTTTCCCGACAGCCAAAAAGTAGTGATAGAAAAAAACAGAAATATGCTATTTGACGGTTTGATGTTTTGTGGTAGAATGGACGCTTTTGGTAGAGATAATCATTTCAATTATACTGATTTTACAGTTGATTTACCTACTGTTGATACCTTAATATTAAACATACCGGATGGCGATAAATTAGATGCAGAAGGGAAACCAATATTGCGTCCTATTAATTCTGTATTGCAAGATTTAAAAGGAAAATTTACTATTAATTTGCCTATTAATAAATCGGGTGTTTCTGAGTTGCCACAGTTTCCAATGTTTGAATCTTTTGAACCGGCAAAGGTTTATTATGAAAGTAAAGACATAATGGACGGCACATACAAAAAAGATAAATTCTATTATGAAATAAATCCTTTTAAAATGGATTCTTTAATGTATTTAAGTATTCCTATGATAAAATTTGGAGGTACTTTTTACTCTTCCGATATTCTTGAACCAATAAAACAGCCTCTTTCTGTTCAACCAGATTTATCTCTTGGTTTTGAATTAACATCTCCCGATGAAGGATTTGCTTTATATAAAGGTAAGGGTAAGTTTGTAAGCGATATTAAATTGACAAATTCAGGATTAGAAGGTAAAGGAGATATAAGTTATCAAACGGCAAATTTCTTTTCTGATAAAATTTATTTTTATCCCGATTCTATGAAAGCTGTTGCCCAAGATTTTAAACTTAAAGAGTCAAGTGGAGCTTATGAATCTCCAGAAATAAACAGCTATGGAAATAATGTAAAGTGGACTCCGTATCAAGACCACATGATAGCATATAGTGTTGATGACCAACCGTTTAAAATGTACGATGAAAAAGTTAAATTAGATGGAGCTATTGAGTTGACAAACAGAGGCGTTTCCGGGTCAGGTATAGCAGATTGGGATGAAGCAGAGCTTATTTCAAGCAATTTTAAACTGAAATCTAAAGAATTAAATGCCGATACGGCAAGCCTTCAAATAAAATCTATAGAAGGAGATAAAGTAACTTTTAATACACCTAATGTTAGTGCTTATGTAAATTTTGAAGAAAATACGGGAGAGTTTAAGTCTAATACTAATGATAATAGAACAGAATTTAATTACAACGAATATGTAACTACTATAGATGAGTTCTTTTGGGATATAGACAAAAAAATATTAGAATTTTCAGTGCCGGAAGGAGCACCTCCTGCACCGTTTATTTCACTCCGACCTGAGCAAGACACTTTAATGTTTTTAACCACTAAAGCTACGTATAGTTTAGAATCTTCTGTAATAGACGCTACGGGCGTTACTGAAATATTAGTGGCAGACAGTAGAGTGATTCCGGGAGATGGTAAAGTATCGGTTTTGCCGGAAGCTAAAATGCAACCGTTAACCAATGCTACAATAGAAGCCAGTGCCGAAAGTAAAAAGCACATTATTAAAAATGTTGACATTGAAATATTTGGTAAAAACAAAGTTTCGGGAAGTGGAAATTATATGTACAATACTAAAAATACGCCAGAGCAAAGTATTAGAATGAATAATATAGAAGTTGTAAAATTAGATTCTTCTGAAAAGAAAAAGGACACTAAAGAATTTTATGCTTTGCACGGTGCCGGAGTTATAGACAAAAGCGAAAATTTTATAGTTTATCCTAACACCGAGTATTATGGCAAAATAGATATGATTTCTTCAAATGAAAGTTTAAAAACAGACGGATTTGCAAAAATTGATTTTAAAAATATTTATGTTCCTACAAACTTCTTTTCAGTTAAAGGAGAAGTAAATGCCGAAAATTTAGGATTGACAGTTGAGGGAGCAAAAGATCCATCGGGAAAACTGGTTAGAACAGGTATTTTTATAAATAAATCGGGAATAGAACCACTTTATACTAATATCTTAAATAGTCAAGTAGGACCATTAGATAAGCCTTTAATTGAAACTAAAGGAATAGTAATTCATGATGATAAAAACAATGTATATACATTTGGAGATAAAGATGTACTTAACGCCACAGAGGTAGTAAAAGGAAATACCTTAAAATTTTCGCCTACAGATAATGCAGTAGAAGCCGAAGGTTCTTTAGATTTAGGATTAGATATGAATGCTTTTAGCAGTAGAGCTTCTGGAAAAGTAAATTCAAGTTTAGATAAAAGTGATTATACTTTAAATGCTACTATTGCTTTGCCTTTGGGTTTTGATAAAACAGTACTTGAAAAAATGGGATATTATCTTTTTGAAGATAATTTTGACATGAATGATGTAGATTATAGCACCGCAGAAATACAAAAACAGTGGGCTGAATTATTAGACGATAAATCATTCAAAAAGATGCAACAAGAAGTTTATGATAAAGGAATATTTGAAAAACCTAAATCATTAAAAGAAACTATTGTTTTTACGGATGTTGATTTATACTATAGCCAAACTGAGCGGTTGTTCCGTTCTAAAGGAAAATTTGGATTGGCATTTGTAGGCGATAGAGGTGTGCATAAAATGATAAATGGATATTTAGAATTTGGTCATAGATTGGGTTCTGATTTTATAAATATTTACTTAAAAACATCATTTAATGATAATATATATATAACGTTTACGGTTAGTGTAGCCGAAGTTTCTTCTTCTTTTGATGATTTAGTTACCATGATAAATGCCTTAAAAACGGAGCAAAGAACCATAAAAGGCGAAAACAATAAAATGTACACCTATATAGGTACAGGCAATGCAAAAGCAAGATCATTTATAGAAAGAATGAAAATATTGGAAAGTGGAGGCACACTACCACCACCGGAGCCACCAAAAGAAAAACCTGTAGAAACAACTCCGCCTTCTGAAACTCCAAATGATGGAAATACTAATGAAGAAACTGTACCACCTACTCCTAATGAAAATGTAGAACAAGATAATAATGGGGGAGTACCTAAAGAAGTTTTAGAGTATGAAGAAGGAGGAAAAAAAGGCAAAAAGAAAAAAGAGTAGGAGGTAAAAAAGAAAACCTACAAAACACAAAATGCCTTGCAATAATAACATGCAAGGCATTTCGCTTCAAAAAAAAGAATGGTCTATTTAATTATTGAGCCTACTTCCCAATATTTTACTCCATTTATCCATAAACTGTAGCTCACCGTTTATTTCTGAGTCTCGCTGACTATTATACAGCTCAAAAGAGTCTGTAGCTGAATTAGATTTTGACTTAAAAGCTATTTCTAATTTGTCAACTGTTTTGTCATTATAACCGTTTACTTTTACATTTCTGCTGTTGTTTACTGCTTTACACTCTTTCACATTGTTTAAGTCAATAAATTTTTCGTTTGCAGTAATGCCGTCATAAAACAAAACTGAATTTTTTATTTCGTCTAAACCTATTATTAAATGCTTGCAAAAATCTTGTTGCGTTACATTCATTTGATGTTTTTGAGCTAAAGATGTAAATGCTAACTGCATCTTTTTATTAGTTTTTGATTTTTTTATAGGAATTATTATAAAAGGCGACATACATATTAGTGCTAAAAATAATCCCATTATTGTTGTTGATATATCCATTGTTTTTTAAAATTTAAGTAATATAAAAATGTGTATTCTTTTTATAAAGAATACTATTTAAAACATTTTTAGGGTTTTGTGCTTACTTAAACTCTTAATTATGAATAATAATGGAAAGGAAACAGCTTTTTAAATGCTGTAAAGTTGTGCGGAAAATGCACTATTTCTTTTTGTTGTGTGGCAATTTTATTAGTAATTAAATTGCCTAATTCTATATCAAAATAATGAAACTGAAAAGCTTGAACAGTATTTATAACATTACTAACTGAGGGTATGCTATAGCTAAAATTTAACGATTCAGAGTTTGTGAAATTAAAACTGTATAGCTCTATATTTGAGTAGTTGCTTTCTTCATCATGCGAATAGTCTTTTATATTTTGATGTGAAACTAATGAAGTAAACATTATCAAAATAAAACAGATAATACTCGTTAAATATGTTGCCGATTTTTTGTGCAAGGATTCAATTTTACAACGCAAAGTTAAATCAAAAAACAATATCTTTTATATAGTGTATTGTTAAAGTTTAGACAAGGCTTAAAATGCTTTTTTATTATTAAAATTTAAGCTGAAATTTACACCAAAAGTAGGCGTGGAGGTACTTAAAACTTGATAAGTTTTAAAATCGGGTTTTATACTTACACTTAAATCTTCTGTAATGCTATAATCGTATAAATGGGCATCTACAGCGGCATCTACTACGTTTAAAGCATAAAAAACACCGAGAATAATAGCACTTAAATCTAAGCTTCTTTTAGCTGCATCTCTTTTGGTGCTTAGCTGTGTTTCTCCCGTAAAACCTTTGTAAGAGCCTACGGTGTCGGGATCGCCATCTACTTCAAGTTTGTAGGCTTTGGTGTAGCCTCTTAAATTTTTAGCATTTATGCCTACCCATGTTCCTAAGCCGGCTAAGCCACCATATACTATGGGGAGTTTCCAGTATTTTTTATTATAAATTTGTCCTGCTCCGGGCAAAGCTGCCGATAGCAAAGCGGCTTTAGTAGGAGAGTGGCGTTTGTCTATTTTTACCACAGTTTCTAATGTGTCTTGAGCTGTAGGTTTAGTAAAATCAGGCTCGTTTTCGTCAGGTAAGTTTTGAGAAAAACTAAAGTTTATCAATATTGCAGATAAAACAATTAATATGATTTTTAATGTTCTCAAAAATTTTTGTCTTTTAAGATTCTAATAAATCTACTAAACGCTGAAAATCATCTTCATCATGAAAATATATGCTTATTTCTCCACTACCGTCTTTTTTAGGTTTTATATTAACCTTTGAACTTAGCACACTTGCTATATTATCTTGTATTTTTTGGTAAGCAAAAGGTAATTTTTGAGCCGTAGCTATAGGTGCTTTTTTAGCACTTGTTGCAGATTTTATTAAAGCTTCTGTTTGGCGTACCGATAGATTTTTTTGTTTTACGGTTTTAAAAATATCGGTTTGCATTAATAGGTCATCTATGCCTACTAATGCTCTGGCGTGTCCCATGCTTATGGTTTTGCTTTTTAAAGCACTTTGTATATCGGGCGGTAGTTTTAATAATCGCAAATAATTGGTTACTGCTGTTCTACTTTTACCTAATCGGGTAGATAAATCTTCGTGAGTTAAGCTACATTCGTCTAATAAACGCTGGTAATTTAAAGCTATTTCTAAGGCGTTTAAGTCCTCTCGCTGAATGTTTTCTATTAATGCTATTTCTAAACTTTCTTGGTCGTTAGCTACACGCACATAAGCCGGAACTTCTTCTAAACCTGCCAATTTTGAAGCACGCAATCTTCTTTCGCCTGCTATTAGCTGAAATTTTTTAGTGCCTATTTTTCTAACCGTTATAGGCTGTATAACGCCATGTATTTTTATAGACTCCGATAAATCATTTAAAGCTTCCTCATTAAACTCTACCCTTGGTTGAAAAGGATTTACTTCTATTTGTGTTAAAGGAATTTTAACTACTGTACCCGTTTGCTCATAGTCGTTTTCAGTATCTTTTACCTTAGGTTTTGTAGCTTCATCATCAATATTATTAAGTAAAGCTCGTATTCCTTTACCTAAAGCTTCTTTACTTTTGTTTTTACTCATCTTCTAATTCAATTGTTTTATCATTACCAGAAATACTGGTTTTATCATTTTTTTGCAAAATTTCTCTTGCCAAATCCATATAATCTTTTGCTCCTGTGCTTTCTGCGTCATACATTATTATAGGTTTGCCAAAACTTGGAGCTTCGCCTATGCGTGTATTTCTGTTTATAACTGTTTCAAACACCAATTCTTGAAAATGTTTTTCTACTTCATTGCGTACTTGATTAGATAAACGCAATCTTTGGTCAAACATTGTAAGCAAAATACCTTCTATTTCTAATTCAGTATTAATTCTGTTTTGTACTATTTTAATGGTATTTAGCAGCTTTCCCAATCCTTCAAGTGCAAAATACTCGCATTGAACAGGGATAATTACAGAATCTGAAGCGGCTAAAGCATTTACGGTTATCAATCCTAAAGATGGCGAACAGTCTATAATTATGTAGTCATAGCTACTTCTTAATTCTTGCAAAGCACCTTTTAGCACTTTTTCTCTATTAGGGTGGTTTATTAGTTCTATTTCAGCTCCAACTAAATCTAAATGCGAAGGTAGTAAGTCTAAAAATGGTGTTTCGGTAGTTAAAATTACATCTTTAGCTTTTTTGTCATCTACCATGCAGTCATAAATACTTGTAGTAATATTGTTTGGGTCAAAACCACACCCCGAAGTAGAGTTTGCCTGTGGGTCGGCATCTACTAACAGTGTTTTGTACTCTAAAACTGCCAAACTTGCAGCTAAGTTTATTGCAGATGAAGTTTTTCCCACTCCACCTTTTTGATTTGCAAAACTTATAATTCTTCCATTCATATTATATCTCTCTTGTTTCTCCAATGTTAAATAAAATCAAATCTTTTCCACTTCGTTCAAAAGTGTTTATTGCTTTTTTGTGGTCTATTTTTATAAATCCAAAAGTGTCAAAATGCATACCTACTACCATATCACAATCTACAAAATCTGCAGCTATAACGGCATCATCTACGCCCATAGTAAAATTATCTCCTATTGGTAGTATGCAAAAATCCAGTTTTTCGCAAGTCATAGGTATTAATTTCATATCTAAAGTTAAAGCGGTATCTCCGGCATAGTAAAAATTACCTTGTGCGGTGGTAAATACAAACCCTGCGGGATTAGCTCCATAAGTTCCATCGGGCAATACACTTGAATGAACAGCTTTTACCATTTTTACTTTTCCAAAATCAAAATCCCAAGCACCGCCAATATTCATAGGGTGGGCATTTTCAATGCCTTTAGTATTAAACCAAGTAACTATTTCAAAGCTGGAAACTATTTTTGCTCCTGTTTGCTTAGCTAAAGTTATAGCATCAGCCACATGGTCTTCGTGCCCGTGAGATATAAAAATATAATCAGCTTTAATGTTTTTAATGTCAATATTTTTAGCCAACTCATTGGGTGTAATAAAAGGGTCAAAAACAATATGTTTTCCATTTATTTCAGCACTAAAACAAGCATGTCCGTAATAAGTTAATTTCATTAAAATAGATAATTGTTTCAACTGGCAAATATAAGTATTTTGAAACGGAAATGTATTTAATACTATTGTAAAATGCAAAATAGTTAAAACTATTTTGTATTAACAAAGTGCTTTTGCCCAACAAAGAGTAAGGAGAATTTAAAAAGAAAAAAGAAAAGCTTATTTTTTTACTAATTTTAACAAAATAGTTACATTTTTTGTCTTATATTTAAGCTCATTATTTACATAGCTTAACTTATAAAAATCAATGAACAAATTTCCTTTAATTACCGACATTCACATTCACCCAATTTTAAAAGCTTTTAACTGGACAAAAAACGATGGGGAAAAGAACCCGTGGGAATCATTTAACCATGTTTTGCCCAATACCCGAACCGGGCGTTTTTCTGCTAATGCTACCAAAACATTGGCAAAATATACGCAGTGCAATTTTTACAAGCTTATAGAAGCTAATGTGAGGGTGGTATGCGTATCTTTATATCCTTTTGAAAGAGGTTTTTTAAATATGAGAAACCTTCCTAAATTGTTTACAACAGATGATGCCATATATGAAGTTACAGCCATAGCATCAGGTATGGGCGTAGAAAAGGTTAGACAATTAGATAACCATACCGACTATTATCAAGAATTTAAAGATGAATATGCTTACTTAAAAAAGCATGAAGGAAAATCGCCTTGCGGAAAATATAGCTACAAAGTAGTAAATAATTACAGCGAAATTCAAGAAGTATTAAAAAAAGATAATGAACTTGCCGTTGTTGTAACTTGTGAGGGAGCTCATGCTTTTTTTGACCACGAAATGTGGAACACCAATATGGGTAAAAAAGACTTAAAAGAAAGATTGAGTAAGCATGTGCAAGAAGTAAAAGAATGGGAAAATCCTCCATTTTTTATGAATTTAATGCATCATTTTTATAATTATTTAGGTGGGCATGGCACTACAATGTACGGAGTAACAGGCTCTGTATTAAACCAAAATAGAGGTTTAGAAAAAGGTCTTGAAGGGCTGGGTTTAAGAGTAATGAAAGAAATGCTGAGCAATAAAAACGGCAGGAGAATATTAATAGACACAAAACACATGAGTTTAGAGTCAAGACGTGAATATTACAGATGGTTGCGTACGCACAACTACATTAGCAGAATAGACAATATACCTATTATTTGTTCGCATACAGGTATAAACGGGTTTAAAACCATGACAGGTTCGCTTGCCAGAAAAGACACCAACAAGAAAAATAAAAAGAGTTATTTCTTTAATTGGGCTATAAATTTAAGCGATGAAGAATTAAATATCATTCATGATTCAGATGGTTTGATAGGTATAATTATAGATAAAGGAAAGCTTGGCGGTGGCGGTTTTGAAACCAAAGTAGGTAAAGCAAAAGATGATAAAGAAAAGAAAGAAATGTATATGCAATTGTTTTGGGATAATCTTTTTCATGCTGTAGATGCTGTGGGCAGTAAATCGGCATGGGATATGTTTTGCTTAGGTACCGATTTTGACGGAGCTATAAATCACGTAGATTTTTATGATGATGCTACTAAATTACCTAATCTTTATAACGATTTGTATGAGTTTTTAGACAGAAAAAAATATAAAAAGAAGCTATGGCATGGCTATAAACCGGAAGAGCTTTTAGACAAGGTTTTTTCTAAAAATTCTTTAAATTTTATGGAAAAGTATTTTGTGTAAGTATCTTAAACCAATCTTTTTACTTGCTTGAGATTGCCACAAAATTACTCCTTCGTCATAATTTTTCGCAAAGACGTATAGGAGAGGAGAAGCTTGTTGATTAATTTGAAAATTAGGTAATTGGATAATTTGGAAATGCCATCTTAATTACGAATGACCAATGCAAAGAGCTACGAATGTGAAATATAAGATTTCATAACATCTACAGCACCTCTGCTACTACAAAAATGCTACCCGTTATTAATATTAAATCCTCTTTTTCAGCGTTTTCTTTGGCTTGCTTAAATGCTAGGAAAACACTTTTGTAATTCTCGCCTAAAAGATTGAATTGTTGTGCTTTATTTTTTAATTCAATAGCATCTAAACCTCTTGGAATATTGGCTTTACAAAAATAATAGCTTGCTTTTTTAGGTAGTTTTTCCAATACGGCACTTATATCTTTGTCTGCTACTGTGCCATAAACTACATGTAAATTTTGATAGCTTATTTGCTTAATAGTTTCCAATAAATTTTCTATGCCTGCTTTATTATGAGCACTATCTGCCAATATTTTAGGAACTGTAGCTAAAATAGTGTTTCTGCCCATAAAAGTGGTATTTTTTCTAACTTCCCTTAAGCCGTCTTTTATATTGTTTTGCGTTATGTTAAAATCCTTTTTAAGCAAAAATATTGATGCTAAAGCTGTTTGTATATTCTTCTTCTGATAATTGCCATACAAATCTGTTGTATAAACCATTTTTTGCTTATTAAAATAAGTTTCAAAAGTGCTTCCTTCAAAGTTTGAATTAAAATTATATAGTTCTACAATCTCTTTAGCATAATATAATTGGCTATTACATTCTTTAGCTTTGTTTCTAAACACATTTTCTATTTCTTCTTGATATTCGCCTATTACTACAGGAATGTTCGGTTTTATTATTCCTGCTTTTTCCTTTGCTATTTCTGCCAAAGTATTACCCAACATATTAGTATGGTCAAAAGAAATATTGGTAATAACGGAAAGGAGAGGAGTGATAATATTGGTAGAATCTAAGCGACCACCTAAGCCCGTTTCTACTACGGCTACATCCACTTTTTGCTCTTTAAAATATTGAAATGCCATAGCAACCGTTATTTCAAAAAACGATGGCTTTATTTCATCTATTAAAGGTTCTATTTTATTTATAAAATCTACTACAAACTGCTCACTTATGTAAATGCCGTTTATTTTTATTCTTTCTCTAAAATCTATATAATGAGGAGAAGTGTAGCAAGCTACTTTTAAACCGCTTTCTTGCAATATAGAAGCTATGATATGCGTAGTGCTTCCTTTGCCATTAGTTCCAGCTATATGTATGGTTTTAAAATAGTTATGAGGATTATCTAATGTTTTTAGTAAAGCTATAATATTAGTTAAGTCTTTTTTAAAAGCTTTGTCGCCCACACGCTGAAACATGGGCAATTTGCTAAAAATATAATCTAAGGTTTCCGGGTAGTTTTTCATTTTTATTATTGATTCGTCTTTGCGAATGTAACAAAGTGAAATGAAGCAAACTGATTAGTTTACTCCGCTCGTTTCTCACTAGTAAAGACAACTATAAACAATACTATTTCATTAATTAGCTTGAAACTTAAACACTACATAGCCTATTTGTTTATCTCTGGCTTTATTATCAGAAACTACATTATTAAACTTTACTTTATAAGCTTCTTTTATGGCAAGGGCAACTAAATCTCGGTTGGTGGTAGTGCTGTTAAAACTTGTAAACTCGGCATTAGTAACTGTTCCGTGCTTATCTACGGTAATTTTTATAGTTACATTTCCATATTCATTGGTTGGATTAGTAGGAGATGGCTTAGAAACCAAACCTCTTCCTTTTAATCCCCAGCCTTTTCCACCGCTTCCTAATCCATTTCCTGCTATATCTCCATAAATATCACTTTCTAAATTGCCATCAGGGTTTCCTTGGTCGCCACTGGTGTTTCCTGTGCCTTGGTTGGCATTATTGTTTCCGCTAAACAAAGCATTTTCGTTTACCGCAGGTTTAGGGTCGGGCTGTGGCTCCGGTTTAGTATTTTCTGTGCTTTGTTCATTATTATTTGTACTATTTGTGTTAGGTTTTGTAGCCGCTGTAACTGCCACGTCTTCTATCTCTTGCGTAACACTTTCTATTTCTGCTTCAGCTTGTTGACTTTCTTGTACCGGCTCCGGGTTGGTTTCTTGTGGTTCTATGGTGTTTTCGGCAGTAGGAATGTTATCTTCATTCATGCCGGCATCTGTAGTTCCTAAATTAACCATAATACCCATATTGCTACTTTCTTCGTTTTGCTCACATTTTAATGTAAACAAAAATAAAGCACACAAAACAACATAAGCAGCGGTACTTATTTGGGCTATTTTTTTTCCTTGTCTATTTTCTAACGTAGCGTTCATTATTTTTATAGGTGCAATATCATATTAAATTCCATAAAGTTTAAGAATTTTTGGCAATGAGATTACCGCCTTCGCGGCAATGACGATATTTAATGATATAATTTCTTTGCTTTTCCATTCTTTTATTTAGGTTTTGTAGCTAATATCATCGGCACTTTTAGTTGGTTGCCTATATCTAATATTTCTACTGCTTTTTCAAGAGCCACATCTTTATCTATTTTTAAAACTACAGTAGTTTCTTCACTTGGATTTTTTTCTATTTCATTGTTTAATGAATACTTCAAATCATCATAGCTAACTACTTTATTATTAACCATGTATATCAAATCATTGCTTAAAGAAACTGTTATAGATTTATTAGCAGGAGTTTTTCCTTTTGCATTGGGTAAAATTAGTTTAAGTGCATTGGGCATTTCTGAATTAATTACAAAGAAAATTAACAACAGAAAGATTATATCCGTTAAAGATGCCATACTAAACGCAGCATTTACTTTATTTCTTTTTTTTAGTTTCATTTTTCTTGGTCATTTGTCATTAGTCAATGGTCTTTAGTTTATTATATACTTATCACGTCTTATGTCTTACGTCTTAACTTATATCTCACTTAGACGGTTCTTGCAACATATCAATAAACTCTGTACTATTGGCTTCCATTTTAAATATTACTTTATCTACCATAGAAGTTAATAAATTGTACGCTACATAACTAATAATACCTGCTGCCAACCCAAAAGCTGTGGTAAACATAGCTTCGTATAAACCACCAGCTAATTCTCCCGCACCTGTATTTCCTTCTGCCAAATCTTTAAAAGTGGTTATCATACCCGTTACTGTTCCTAAGAAACCCAACATTGGAGCCGCTCCACTTATAGTTGCCAGCACATTCATGCCCTTTTCAAGTCTTGTAACTTCCAAATTCCCTTGATTTTCAATAGTTGCTTGTATATCTTTTACCGATTTTCCTATACGAGAAACACCTTTGCCTATCATGTGAGCAATAGGAGAGTCCTCTTTTTCGCACCAATCTTTTGCCCCGGCTATATTGCCATTCGCCACAAAGTCTTTAACTCTGTTCATAAAGTTTTCGTCTATATTACCTGCCTTTTTTATGGCGGTATATCTTTCTATAGTTATATAAACAGTTATAACAGACAAAACAAAAATTAAAGCCATTATAAACAAACCGAAGAAGCCTATTTGCCCCAGCATAGAAAATAAAGAAGAAGTGGTAACTTCTGTAGTGGTAGCTACTGTAGTGGTAGCTACTGTATCTGTGGCAGTTGATGTTATTTGCAAAAATATTGCATTCATAAATTCAAAATTTTAATTGGAAACAAATGTAATAGTTATATAACTCCTTTAAAAAGCTATTTATTGCCATTACTTTTTCACTATGTCTAATAATTAATACAAATTAATAAATCAGAAATAGAGAAAACTATATTTAGCTCATTTATATGTTAATTAAATGCTCAAATGTTGATAAATAAAGTAAAGCTATTCTTGTTTAGTAGCTTTATTCCGTATTTTTGCTGTCTTGTAAAATAAATAACATTTATGGAGAAAAACGGAAAGATAATTCCTATTAACATTGAAGATGAAATGAAAAGTGCCTACATTGATTATTCAATGTCGGTAATAGTTTCAAGGGCAATACCAGACGTAAGAGACGGTATGAAACCGGTGCACCGTAGAGTGCTTTATGGAATGAATGACTTAGGTTTAGCACCTAATAAAGCCTATAAAAAATCTGCCAGAATAGTGGGAGAGGTGTTGGGTAAATATCACCCACACGGAGATAGCTCTGTTTATGACACTATGGTGCGTATGGCTCAAGATTGGAGTTTGCGTTATCCTTTAGTTGACGGACAAGGAAACTTTGGTTCTGTAGATGGCGACCCACCGGCTGCCATGCGTTATACAGAAGCCCGTATGAAAAAGATAACAGAGGAATTGTTATCGGATATAGAAAAAGAAACTGTAGATTTTCAACTGAACTTTGACGATTCACTTCAAGAACCTACCGTTTTACCTTCTCGTATTCCACAATTATTAGTAAATGGAGCATCGGGGATAGCCGTAGGTATGGCTACAAACATTTTGCCACACAACCTAAGCGAAGTAGTGGATGGGATGATAGCTTATATTGCCAATAACGATATTACCATAGAAGAATTGCTGCAATATGTAAAAGCTCCGGATTTCCCTACGGGAGGAGTTATTTATGGCTATGATGGCGTTAAAGAAGCATTTGAAACAGGAAGAGGAAAAATAGTAGTAAGAGGAAAAGCTACTATAGAAACACACGATAATAGTAGAGATAAAATTATTATTAACGAAATTCCATACTTAGTAAATAAAGCTACCTTAATTCAAAAAATATCTGATTTAGTAAACGAAGGCAAAATAGACGGTATTGCCGATGTAAATGACGAATCGGATAGAGATGGAATGCGTATAGTAGTTGATTTAAAACGGGATGCTATACCTAATATAGTGTTGAATATGTTGTTTAAACATACGCAGCTACAAACATCTTTTGGTGTAAACAATATAGCTTTAGTAGAAGGCAGACCTAAGTTATTAAACCTTAAAGAATTAATTAAGTATTTTATTGAGTTTAGACATGATGTTGTAACAAGAAGAACACAATACGAACTTAAAAAGGCAGAAGAAAGAGCTCATATTTTAGAAGGTTTAATTATAGCATCGGATAATATAGATGAAGTAATTAAAATAATTAGAGCATCGGAAAGCAGAGAAGCTGCACGAGAAAACTTAATGAAACGCTTTGATTTAAGCGAAATTCAAGCTCGTGCCATAGTAGAAATGCGTTTAGGTCAGTTAACAGGCTTAGAGCAAGATAAACTACGTAGCGAATATGACGAATTAATGAAAACAATAGCTCATTTAAAAGAAATATTAGCCAGCGAGGAAATGCGTTTTGACATTATTAAAGCTGAACTGATAGAAGTAAAAGAAAAATATGGCGATGAGCGTAGAACAGATATAGAATTTGCTGCCGGAGATATAGATATTAAAGACTTAATTCCGGACGAAGCAGTAGTTGTTACCATTTCTCATTTAGGCTATATGAAAAGAACGCCTTTGGCAGAATATAAAACCCAAAATAGAGGCGGAAAAGGCTCAAAAGGAAGTACCACCAGAGATGAAGATTTTATAGAGCACATGCTTATGGCTACGGCTCATAATTATTTATTATTGTTTACCGAGCAGGGTAGATGCTACTGGATGAATGTATATGAAATACCGGAAGGAAGTAAAACATCTAAAGGTAGAGCTATACAAAACTTAATAAATATTCCTTCTGATGATAAAATATTGGCTTTCATACCAATAGAAGACTTAAATGATGATGAATTTTTAGATTCTCATTATTTATTATTCGGTACAAAAGAAGGAACGGTTAAGAAAACATCTGTTAGAGATTACTCAAGAGTAAGAAGCAACGGTGTAAATGCTATTAACATAAAAGAAGGCGATGCTTTAGTGCGTGTAGTATTAACTACTGGCGATAGTGAAGTAGTTTTAGCTACTAAAAAGGGTAGAGCCGTTCGTTTTGACGAAACAGACGTGCGTGCTATGGGAAGAACAGCCACAGGCGTAAGAGGTGTAAAACTTAACGGGGCAGACGATGCTGTTATTGGTATGATTAGCGTAGCTAAAGACGATAAAGAATCTACTGTATTAGTGGTTTCTGAAAATGGCTATGGAAAACGAACACTACTTGACGAAAAAGATGAAACAACAGGGGAGTGGGAAGCCGTTTACCGTATTACCAAACGTGGTGGTAAAGGTGTAAAAACCATGAATATTACGGATAAAACAGGAAATTTAATTGCCATTAGAGAAGTAACTGATAATGACGATTTAATGATTATCAACAAATCCGGAATAGCTATACGTTTAGAATTAGATAGTGTAAGAACAATGGGAAGAGCTACACAAGGAGTTAAGCTAATTTCATTAAAAGGTTCAGATAGTATAGCTGCTGTTAGCGTTATAAAAGACGGAAAAACAGAGCGAGAAGAAAGCGAAAATATTGAAAATCAAGACGAAGAAGGAGCAGACGAAAATGCTTCAGAAAGCGGAGAAGAATAATTTTGGCAAGTAATTTGAATAATAATCTTAAAACAAAATAAAAAAATGAAAAAAACAATTTTAATAATCGGGTTATTGGGCATTGCTTATACGGCTACGTATGCCCAAGCCAGTAAAGTGATGGCAGCTTACAATTATTTAGCTGATTATCAAACGTATAAAGATGGAAAAGATTTAGTTTCGGCAAAAGAAGCCATAGATGCGGCTGCGGAAAATGAAACAACATCTTTGCAAGGAAAAACATGGTATTACAAAGGCATGGTTTATTATATGATGAGTAAAGATTCTTTATTAAACAAAACAAGTAATACCTATTTAGAAGAAGCTCAAAAAGGTTTTGAAAAAGCATTAAGTATTGACGATAAAAAATTTAAAGACAGAAAAGAAGCTGTAAACTATGTTAAAGCAATAAGTGCAGATGTTTTTAATAGAGGAGTAGATGCTTATCAAAATCAAGATTATGAGCAAGCTTACAATGATTTTTCTGCTATGAAAAGCTTAAATAAAACACTGAAAGATAATAATGTAGAGCCTGTAGTACCTACAGAAAAAGTAATGTTAAACATTGCATCTGCGGCAGAAGCAGGAGGTATGACTAAAAAAGCCATAATAGCTTACACAGAAGTATTAGAAGTAAATGATGATGTAAATACCTACAGATTTTTAGCCAGTTTATATACCAAAGAAGGTAATAAAGAAAAGGCTATGGAAACTTTAGATGCGGCAGCTAAAAAGTATCCTGAAAACGCTGATGTAGTTATAGACCAATTAAATATTTTTATAACTGACGGAAAATTAGATCAAGCAATTGGAAAAATTGATAAAGCTATAGAGTTGCAACCAGACAATGATATGTTGTATTTTATAAAAGGAAATGCTTACGATAAAAGTGGCGACATGGACAATGCGATAGTGCAGTATGAAAAAGCTATAAAAATTAACCCTAAAAACGATAAAGCATTGTACAATGCCGGAGCTATGTATTTTTTAGGTGCCAACAAATATATAGAGCAAATGAACGCTTTAAGTTATAAGCAAGAGAAAGAATATAATGAGCTAAATGAGAAACGCAAAGGAATGTATTTAAAAGCGAAACCTTACTTTGAAAAAGTTTTAGAAATTGCTCCGGATGATGATGCCAGCAAAAGAGCATTATTTAAAATAAACTCAGCTTTAGAAACGAAATAGTTTTTCTTTGTGTGCGGTTTTTTCCAGTGGCTTAAAAGCCATTGTTAAAGCAAAAATAACAAACAAACATAGAAAAGGAGTGTGTAGAAATATGCATTCCTTTTTTGTTTTAAAAAACTCTACTTAACATAATATAAATTATAGGGTAAATAAATGAAATAATAGCTGTATGCTATTAAATAACTAATAATCAATTAAATAAGCTATATTATTTGAATAAAAATATAAGTTAATAATGGAACCGAAAGTAAAAAAAAATTATACTTCAACGATACAACTTGTATCTCTTGAAATTTAGAAATTAAATGTTAAAACAATCTATAAAAGTAAAATACAATGTAAAATATTTGGATTGAGAAAATATAAAATATAACTTAAAGCTCTGAAAAAACGAAAGCGACCCGTGAAGGCCGCTTTAAATGTTTTCACAACGGAATAATCCTTATTGTGAATTGGTCAAATCGTAATGCAAATATAAAATAAAAATTAGAACATGAAAAAAATATTAGGTTTAGATTTAGGAACTACTTCAATTGGTTGGGCTTATGTGCATGAAGCTGAAAACGAAAATGAACAATCAGCTATAAATAATATAGGTGTTAGAATTGTTCCTTTAAGTACAGATGAAAAAAATGACTTTGAAAAAGGAAATCCTATAACTACTAATGCTGACCAGATTATGAGCATGGTCCTTATCCATTAAGACGAATAATTATTGAAATATTCGGAAAATTTTATTGCAAAAGAAACCAGTTATAAAAGGAAAAGTGCATATAATACGCTAAAGATTAGGATTGTAAAGTATTGAGAAAAAAGCACTCAATGAAAAATTACAGCGTAGTCGTATAATATAATGAAACTAAAGAGGATTTAAAAGTAGTAGAAAAGATTTAAAAACCACTAATGTATTGCCTATGATGAATTTATAAAAAGAAAAAGCAGGAATTAGAGATATAGAAACACGATTTACAACAAAATTGATCAATACAAAAGCAAAGAAAATGTTTCATGACATTATAAAGGCAGAAGACAAAATGAAAATGGAAGAAAGACATAAAATAACCAATGGTTTGGTAAAACATTTTTTAGTAACTCAAAAGTTGATAAAAGTAACCACGCGTTCACAAAATAAAGGAAGTGATTGGTCAAATGTACACTAGATGAAAAATTAAGCTTACAAATGCTACAGGAGCATGTTTCTATGAACAAATAAAAAAATAGAAACCGAAATTTAAGCACAATTTCCAGTTTAGAATACCTTATCAAAAAAAGAAAGATTGATTTATTTGTAAAAAACTAATGAGCTTCAATCTGAACTTAAAAAATAAATTCAGATAAATTATTTAACAAATGGCAGAAATTCTTTATAACTCAAAAAGATAGGATGAAGTTCAATTTCAATCAATGTTTACTTCATAATTAGAAGTGTATTTGACTACCAAGTTGATTAAAAAAGAAATTCTTAGGATGTTATGAAAAAACGGTTAAGAGAAATTAAAAAACTAGGTTTAAAATGTATCCTAAAACCTATCCCTATTTCAAGAATTTGGAATTTGCAAGATAAAGAACATTAAAGGTTAAAACGAGAACAAATAGTAGAAGGAACCAAAATTTGATAGATGTTACTCTCCCTCTTTATAGATGAATTGGTAAAAGAAATTTGACTATTTTCAAAATCTTCTATTTGAGAAAAGGAATATTAAACCTAATTGAGGAAAATAAACCTGAAAATGAATAATAATTTGAAAAAAGATAGTATATTTATAGAATAGAATGATTTTTAAAGAGACACTCTAAAAGGAAATGAAACTTTAACTTACAATTTTTAAAAACGATTGATCAAATGATAAAGATAAAATAATAATATTATATTAATCACATAGATGAAGAAAACTAAAAAGAATTACAACGGCTTCAATCTAAAAAAACAAACAAAACTTTTAGATTTTGTGTACTTTCAGACGAAAAAGAATCTTATTGGAGTAAAAAATACTACCAATATTGTGCTGTTAAATATTGAAACAACTATAGAACAGGGTAAACATGGGAAAAATTAATGTTGATTATATAAACAAACATTAAAGCAGAAGTATCAATGACATTCTAAAAAACAACTAAAAGTTTTATTGTAAAAGATTTGACCAAATTAAATACTTAAGCAGATATTTGGTTTATGATAAAAACATTCAGAAAAGAATAGAACAAAGATTAGACAATATTAAAAAGAAGTGGCAAATACATTCAAAAGTACCTAAAACAGCTTAAAAACCCTATGAGACAATAAAAAACGATGTTACAGATGTTTGGAAATTAATATGGCGAAATAGAAGAACCATATTGAAATGGAAGAAACTAAAAAAAATAACAGTGAACAATGAAAAAGATAGCTGATGAAACATAACTTAGAGAAAAGAAAGGATTAAATCATTAATTTGCTAATTAATAATGAGCTTTGACTAGATATTGATGACAGCCAAACAAACTGATGAATTAAAGATAAATTTGAAATGGAAAACAAAAATTGAAAAATCAAATTTTGAAGTAAATCCAAACAGAAAGTTACGATATTAAAAAATTTAGAATATGGATAAGAATAACAATCTAATCGAATGGGAAAAAATAAGATAAAAATACAATTATGCAAGAAATGCTGTCTATATACAGGAAAAATAATATTGAGCAGACTTTTTGATATTAACAATATTTTGAGCATGTATTCCCTGTGCAAATAAACGATAATTTTAGTAATTTAGTTTTTAATGGCGTAAGAAATAAAATAAAGGCAACAATTAATAACATAAACTTGGTTAGTAAACAGCAAAGATTGAGCATGGGAAAAGAAAGTAACATTTTTACCTATCAAGAATATGAGATTGGAAAGAAACTTTTAAACGTCAAAAAGCAAAATGAAAAATTTGTTAGCTCTGATCCTGAAGATTTATAGAAAGACAATTAAGATACGTTACATTATAGAAACATTTGTGGCAAAAAAATGGAATTCTATTTACAGTATTACCTGAATTAAAAAAAATTAGATTGGGGTTTAAATAGCGTGTGAAAGAAATTTTAAACCCTTGATGATGACAAAATCACCAATATCTATATTGTTAAAGAAACTGACAATCATGGTAAATCCAACTTCTCAGTTTAAGGAAAGAAAATGAAAATTCAAACACCAAAACGAATAGACCACGACATCATGCATTAGATGCTTTAATACTGGCAGCTACACAAGGGAACATATTGTTATTTGAATACATTGAATGGAGATACTGAAGATGAAATAAAAAAAATAAAAACAATCTATTCAGTAAAAGGTAAAATAAGAAATATTTTAATCACCATAATAATTTTACTAAAGATACCAAAAATGAATTTAGAAAATTAATTTAGCAAAACCAAAAGATATTTAAATAAACCGAAAACATATAAATTAGAGTTAAAAAAGTCTAAAGAACAAAAAAGCAACAATATGAAATCAAGTTTAAAAACTAAGGTATTATTATAAAGAATTTATGATGAAAAATATTGTTAAAGCAATGAAATTATAGAACGAATATTAGTTCAAAATCAACAATGAGATGTCTAAATAAAGAAGCAGTAATTATTAAAAACATATAATGAAAGAATAGGATTCAATACATGAAAAAGAACAAAAGAAATAAAATATTTGAAAATGGCACATTAACAGATTTATCTGGCAAAAGTATAATTATATTAGAAGAATTTAAGATATGCTACGAAAAGAGTAACTCTTGATAAATCATTTGATCACAAAAAATTGACAAAATACATGTTAAATGGAAAGTTTTGGGAAAATTGCTTCAGAAATTTAGATGATTTTAAGATTTTTAAAAAGAAAAAAAAAAAGAATTAATGCAAAGAGAATTAAAAATTGTTTCCAAATTTAACTGAAGATGAAATAGAAATAATTTAGATGTAGATAAAAGAAGTTTTCAGTTCTGAGTTTCAAGGAGAACTTATAATCTTGCTAGCAGGTCAATTACTAAAGTAAAATATGAAAAAGGATAGAAACAACAAAATTTGGGCAGTATGTAGAAGTAGATCCAAATTTATTTTGTAATGGTTTGAAACCAACAACATGAAAAAAGAATAATTTTTATTACTGATAAGTAATGAACTGTATTTCAAGGAAAAAGATTATACAAGATAGAAATTGGATTTGATAAAATAATTCTTTTGCAGTGATTAGTCTATTTAACAGATGACAAATGAAATAAAAGAAATTGATTGGGATGTAAAAGATTTTGATTAACGAAAATTGGTAGATTTTAAAAAACAATTTATTTCTAAAAGAGTGTTGCCGATTTAACATCATACGATTCAAAGTTAAATGTGTATTGGTACAAATTATCAAAGTTTGATGATGAAAGTAACAATGCAGATGTTTGAATGAAATTAGATGGATCTATAGGAAAATTTCTAAAGCATAAGCAATGATAAACGCACTATTTTGTAGGTAATCCATGTAGTTTAAGTACTAAAACGAACAGTTGGTATTCAAATACAACCATGTAAAAGGAATGGAAGATATGCCCAATAAAACTGTGCCTATAGAAGATATTGCCATGCTTTTATTAGAACATGACCAAATAAACATCACTCATCCCCTACTCAATAAATTAATTGAAAATAATGAGCAGTTGTTTGTTGCAATAAACAAAAACACCCAAGCGGTATGATGCTTAATTTAGATGGGCATTCTGTACAAAGCGAACGTTTTAAAGCACAAATAGAGGCAAGTGAACCACTAAAAAAGCAATTATGGCAACAAACTATTATAGCTAAAATTCAAAATCAGCGTGCCTTATTAAATAATTGGAATGTGGAAACCGCTTATTTAGATAATTTAATTAGAACCGTACGTTCAGGCGATACAGATAATAATGAAGCCAAAGCAGCAGTATATTATTGGCAACGATTATTTCCACCCTCTTGGAATTTTTTTAGAAAAAGAGAAGGAGCACCACCCAATAATTTATTGAATTACGGCTATGCAATTATTAGGGCATCAATGGCTCGTAGTTTAGTAGGGAGTGGCTTACTACCCACTTTTGGCATTTTTCATAGAAACAGATATAATGCCTATTGTTTAGCAGATGATATTATGGAACCCTATCGCCCATATATTGATAGTATAGTAAGGGAAATAATCCATTCAACTTCTCACATAAAAGAATTAAATACAGAATTAAAAGTTAAACTCCTTAATTCTTTAAGTATGGATGTGATAATTGACAATAAAAAAAGCCCCTTGTTAGTAGCCATGCAAAGAACAACCGCTTCCTTAGCCTCTTGTTATTTAGGCGAGCAAAGAAAACTGCTATACCCTACCCTTTTATATAATGAATAGTGAACGTTTAAATGCATATAGAATAATGTGGGTGTTTGTATTTTTTGATTTGCCAACAGAAACTAAAAAGATAAAAAACAATATGCCCAATTTAGAAAAAAAGTACTGAATAGTGGTTTTAATATGTTTCAATTTTCTATTTATATGCGTCACTGTCCCAGCAGAGAAATGCAGATGTACATATTAAAAGAATAAAAAACATTATTCCCCCCAATGGTCATGTAGGTATATTAACTATTACAGATGTTCAATTTGGTAATATGGAAATATATTATGGAGGAAAAAAGGAAGAACCACAAGCAGGTTATCAACAATTGGAATTATTTTAAAAATAAAAATGTCCCACTTTGTCTTTAAAGACTTGAGTTGGGACATTTTTTCTTTGTAAATTTAATGTAAACCCTTACTAAATAAGGGTTTTAGCTTATTCTGTTGTAAAGTCAAAGATACAAAGAACAAATTTGAAAGCAATTCCACAACTATGACTATAAGTTGTAGTCAAAATACGATTTGAAAGCAATTCACAACTATTTCATTGTAATCAAGATAAAGAACAATTTGAAAGCAATTACAACTGTCTTGTCGTCATTGTTCAAATACGACAATTTGAAACATCAAACCTATGCGTAATCAAAGATACAAAGAACAAATTTGAAAGCACACAACAGTATTGAAGTTGAACTTAGACCGAGCTTTCATTGTAAATCAAAGATACAAGAACAAATTTGAAAGCAATCACAACTAGTTACGCATTCTGTAGTCAAAGATACGAATGAGTTGTAAAAGATACAAAGAACAAATTTGAAAGCAATTCACTTAATGGGAGAGTTTCAGGCAATTCACAACCTTTTAATTAAGTCAAAGATACAAAGAACAATTTGCACACAACGTCATAATCTGACGCTTTACTATAAACAACGTTTTTAATCAAAGATACAAAGAACAAATTTGAAAGCAATTCACAACCACTGCATACTACGGTAAGTTGTAAGTCAAAGATACAAGAACAAATTTGAAAGCAATTCACAACTCCACTTTTGTATATACGAACTCCTATATCAGTTGTAAATCAAAGATACAAAGAACAAATTTGAAAGCAATCCACATCTCTGTAAGTGTATGAAGTCTCTTACAATGTTGTAAGTCAAAGATACAAAGAACAATTTGAAAGCAATTCACAACAACTGACGAGTATGGTTTAAACGTGGCAAGAAATTGTAAATTTAAGTTTCAAAGATACAAAGAACAAATTTGAAAGCAATTCACAACACAATTACATCAAACGCTAAATCGTTTTGAAGTTGTAAGTCAAAGATACAAAGAACAAATTTGAAAGCAATTCACAACTTCTTATATATCAGACTTACAACTTATGTTGTAAATCAAAGATACAAAGAACAAATTTGAAGCAATTCACAAAGATTTGTTCTTTATTTCAACATCTGTAAATCAAAGATACAAAGAACAAATTTGAAAGCAATTCACAACATCTACTATGTATAGGTTATTTAACGAGCGTTGTAAATCAAAGATACAAAGAACAAATTTGAAAGCAATTCACAACTGTTTTCGTCTATATTTCAGTTCCACTGTTGTAAATCAAAGATACAAAGAACAAATTTGAAAAACTTCACAACATAGTTGGAGAAATAAAAGAATGTCAAGTTGTAAATCAAAGATACAAAGAACAAATTTGAAAGCAATTCACAACTTGAAGTCTATACTATTCTTACAATTTGTAAATCAAAATACAAAGAACAATTTGAAAGCAATTCAAACGATTTAGGTTTCCAGAGGAAAGTTGTAAATCAAAGATACAAAGAACAATTTGAAAGCAATTCACAACCTGTTAAATATGAAACTTCAATTATTGAAGGTTGTAAATCAAAGATACAAAGAACAAATTTGAAAGCAATTCACAACTAATAATGTCATTTGTTTACGTTTTTATGGTTAAATCAAAGATACAAAGAACAAATTTGAAAGCAATTCACAACGCAATAGTTTATTATAGCTATTTAAATGAGTTGTAAATCAAAGATACAAAGAACAAATTTGAAAGCAATTCACAACTGTACTTCTTGTAAATTGTCCATTTGTGTAAATCAAAGATACAAAGAACAAATTTGAACAATTCACAACTCCATACCATGCTGTATCTTTCTGTTGTAAATCAAAGATACAAAGAAAATTTGAAACAATAAACAGTTAATCAAACAAAGAACAAATTTGAAAGCATTCACAACGGTCGTGAGTTGGTAAAACTACTATGCTTGTTGTAAATCAAAGATACAAAGAACAAATTTGAAAGCAATTCACAACAAAAGACAATATAAGGCTAAACGATGCTGTTGTAAATCAAAGATACAAAGAACAAATTTGAAAGCAATTCACAACTTGAAACTTCTATGTTACACTTTCAAAAGTTGTAAATCAAAGATACAAAGAACAAATTTGAAAGCAATTCACAACTAAATCCGACAGTTAAACATCGTTATGTTGTAAATCAAAGATACAAAGAACAAATTTGAAAGCAATTCACAACCATGGCAACCTAATATGATTATTAGTTATAAATCAAGATACAAAGAACAAATTTGAAAGCAATTCACAACTGAAATATCTTGGTATCGTTCTGTAAAAGGTTGTAAATCAAAGATACAAGAACAAATTTGAAAGCAATTCACAACTTAACAATGCAGAAACGATTAAATAATTGTTGTAAATCAAAGATACAAAGAACAAATTTGAAAGCAATTCACAACATTCTTGAATATTGTATTTATCCTGCGTTGTAAATCAAAGATACAAGAACAAATTTGAAAGCAATTCACAACTGTAGATTTTATAGCTGGTTTCCTTTTTGTTGTAAATCAAAGATACAAAGAACAAATTTGAAAGCAATTCACAACTTTCTGAACTATTGAACTATAACTTTGCGTTGTAAATCAAAGATACAAAGAACAAATTTGAAAGCAATTCACAACCTCAGTCGGCAGGAATTATTTGGGCTATAGGTTGTAAATCAAAGATACAAAGAACAAATTTGAAAGCAATTCACAACGTTAATTGCTTCTTGCATGCATATGTGAGCGTTGTAAATCAAAGATACAAAGAACAAATTTGAAAGCAATTCACAACATTCTTGGTGGCGGTTGTATTTATCCTTGCGTTGTAAATCAAAGATACAAAGAACAAATTTGAAAGCAATTCACAACGTTATCTCCATTTGTGTCTGTGTGTGAGAGTTGTAAATCAAAGATACAAAGAACAAATTTGAAAGCAATTCACAACTACTTGTTGAATTCTTCAATTAATGTATTTGTTGTAAATCAAAGATACAAAGAACAAATTTGAAAGCAATTCACAACCTAATGTTGTCATTGTTTCTTTGTTTTTGAGTTGTAAATCAAAGATACAAAGAACAAATTTGAAAGCAATTCACAACCTATACCTTGCTCCGCTAAAATTTCAGTTGGTTGTAAATCAAAGATACAAAGAACAAATTTGAAAGAGCAAATAAATCTTATCTGATATATTTCATCTTCCAAAATCTGTTAGTCCAACATCTGCTTAGGAAAACAAACATAATGTTTGGTAACAGCTTTTTCTACCGTTAAAGTGTTCCATTGGTCAGATGCATCTATAAAATCTAATACTTTATTGTTTTTAAACAGTATTTTAATTTTAGCATGGTCGGGATGATACAAATAGCTTGTTATTGATTTATACGGCATTAAATATGACACTTCATTTTCAGAAACATTAAGCTTAGCTATTAATTTATCTCTAATTTCTGCTATTGTTTTAGGCTTAAAATCCTCATTTTGAATTTTAATTTTAAACAGTTTCCTATTTAATAAACTATTGCTCAAAAAAGACAAAATTTTGTCGTTATGGTTGCTCCAAACTTTCAGCGAAGCCAAAACATCTATATCGTCAAGCTTTGAAAAATTTAAAAGAAAATTATCGGAGTTTTTATCTTGAGATTTTTCACTCAAAAAAAAGTCCATCATAGTTCTTGTAGAAACATCAGTGTCTTTTTTAGCCAATTCTTGAGCTCTTTGCACTACTTTTACCAGCATTTGCTCGGCACTAATTACGGTTTTATGCAAATAAACCTGCCAATACATAATACGTCTTGAAACTAAAAATTTCTCTACGGAGTAAATACCTTTAGATTCTACAACAAGCTCATTATCAAATACATCTATCATGTCAATAATTCTATTGTAGTTAATAACGCCTTCGCTTACACCTGTAAAATAGCTATCTCGGGTTAAATAATCTAGTCTATCTACATCAAGCTGTCCGCTTACTAATTGATACAAAAACTTTTTATGATATTGATTAGTAAAAATCTTTATTGCTAAATCTAATTGACCATTAAATTCTTCATTAAGTTTTTGCATATATAGCAATGAAATTTTCTCATGCGAAGTACCTTTAATTAGTATATGCTCTAAGGTATGAGAAAAAGGTCCATGCCCAATATCGTGGAGTAAAATAGCTAATTGAGCCGCCAATGCTTCTTCTTTAGTAATTTTTACGCCTTTGTTTTGCAGTACATTAATGGCTTTTTTCATTAAATGATAAGCCCCAAGTGCATGATGAAAACGTGTATGATGAGCACCGGGATATACTAAATATGTTAATCCCAACTGTTTTATCCTTTTTAAACGCTGAAAATAAGGATGTTCAATAATATTAAAAATGAGTTTATCAGAAATGGATATAAAACCATGAACAGGGTCATTAATAACTTTTTGCTTCATAATTAATATTTGAATCAAAGGTACGCAATCAAGTTAAATGAAATAAATTTTTAAAGACATGGATAAAAATTGTATTTTCACACAAAATTTTAAACATGATTAAATATTTGCTAACTATTCTATCACTTTTTTCTATTGCTTTTGCTCAATTAACACATGAAAAATGTGGATTAACAGACTATGAACAATATTTAGAAAGCCAACACCCAGGTTTTCATGATGCGGTAAAAGCTACTTTTAATAAAGCACAATAACGCAAAATTGGGCATTAAAAAACTACAAATAATAAACAAATAAGATGAAAATTTTAGCCTTTGCAGGTAGTAGCAGTTCTCAATCTATAAATAAAAAATTAGTACAGTTTACTTGTACTTTATTCAATACAAAAAATATAGATTTTATAGATTTGAATGATTTTGAAATGCCTGTTTTTAGCGAAGACAAAGAAAAAAATGGCATTCCTAAGCAAGCTTATTCTTTTGCTCAGCATATAGATAACTGCAATTTAATAGTAATGTCATTAGCTGAGCATAATGGAGCTTACACCGCTGCTTTTAAAAATTTATTTGACTGGACAAGCCGAATACCTAACAGAACTGTTTTTGAAAACAAACCCATTTTACTCATGGCAACATCAGATGGACAGAAAGGTGGACAATTTGTGTTAGCTATGGCAAAAAATAGGTTTCCATTTAATGGAGGTGTGGTTTTAGATACATTTTCACTACCGGAATTTAGCAAAAACTTTAAAGAAGGTAAAGGCATTATTAATGAAGAACTTTTGCTTAGCTTAAAATCAAAAGTTAAAAAAATTGAACAAGAGCTTTAAGCTCAACTTTTAGTAAGACCTTTACAATAATTCAACAGAATTACAGTTTTCTTATAAAATTACAATTGTTTTTATGTCAAATATTAAAATTTTATGGGCTGATGATGAAATAGATTTGCTTAAGCCCCAAATCATGTTTTTAGAAAGCAAAGGATATGAAATTGTACCCGTGTCTAATGGGCAAGATGCCATAGATAAAGTACAAGAAGAAGAAATAGATATTGTTTTTTTAGACGAATCAATGCCTGGTCTTTCAGGCTTGGAAACATTGCCTAAAATAAAGGAAATAAAACAACATATTCCTGTGGTAATGATAACTAAAAATGAAGAAGAAGACCTAATGGAAGAAGCCATTGGTTCGCAAATTACCGACTATTTAATTAAGCCTGTAAAATCGCAGCAAATACTGCTTACTTTAAAGAAAATAGTAGATAACAAACGACTAGTAAAAGAAAAAACACAATCGGCATATCAACAAGATTTTCAAAAACTGTTTATGCGTATGCAAGACCGCTTAGACCACAGCGAATGGATAGATTTATACAAAAAACTAATTTTTTGGGAATTGGAATTAGATAAATCTAACACCAACGAAATGGCTGAAATATTAGCCAGCCAAAAGTCTGAAGCCAATAAAGAATTTGCTAAATATGTAACTAAAAATTATATTGATTGGTTTAAAAATACAGACGAAGCTCCTCTTTTATCTCACAACTTATTTAAAGAAAAAGTTTTTAACTTGCTAAAACAAGATAAACCTACTTTCTTTATTTTAATAGATAATTTCCGTTATGACCAGTGGAAAGCTATAGAGCCTGTATTGTTAGAAAACTTTAAAGTGCAGCAAGAAGATATGTTTTACAGCATACTGCCTACGGCAACTCAATACGCCCGAAACGCCATTTTTAGTGGATTAACGCCTTTGCAAATTCAAGAACATTACCCTAACTATTGGAAAAATGATGAAGACGAAGGTGGCAAAAATCTTTATGAAGAAGAATTAGTTAATGAGCTGATAAAGAGAACTTTCAGAGAGCCAATAAAAGTAAGTTACACTAAAGTAACCAATTTTGATGCAGGCAAACTTTTAGAAGACAACATGAATAATTTACTTAATAATAAACTCAATGTTATAGTTTATAATTTTGTAGATACCGTTTCTCATGCTAAAACAGAAATGGATATGATAAAAGAGTTGGCAAGCGATGATAGTGCTTTTCGTTCGTTAACATTAAGTTGGTTTGAGCACTCACCGCTACACAATGCTATAAAAAAATTAATAGACAAAGATGTAAACATAGTAATAACTACCGACCACGGCATGAAATTAGTTCAGCATCCATCAAAATGTATAGGCGATAGAAATACATCTACCAATATAAGATATAAAACAGGCAAAAGCTTAGCGTTTGAAGCCCGAGATGTTTTTGAAGTTAAAGACCCAAAACAGGCACACTTACCTTCAACTAATTTAAGTTCAAGCTACATTTTTGCTAAAGAAGATATATATTTAGTTTACCAAAATAACTACAATAAATTTGTTCAATATTTTAAAGATACTTTTCAGCATGGCGGTATTTCTTTAGAAGAAATGATAATACCGTACATAGAACTTAAAGCAAAATAACTTTAAAAATGAAAAATCATTAGGCAAAACAAGATTTTTTTCGGATATTTAAACAATAACATTACAAGAGAATGGCAACAGTTGACAGCATAAGAAATGGATTAATAGAAAAAATACTTTCTATAAAAAATAAAGATTTTTTATTAGCCTTAGATAAATTAATTTCTTCCAGTTCTTCAGAATCAGAGATAATAGAATTAAATGATGAACAAAAAACAATGTTGGAAATGAGTGAGCAAGATATAAAAAATGGCAAATTGATTTCTCAAGAAGCAATGGACAAAAGAAATCTTGAATGGCTAAACGAAATGTAATTTGGACAAAAACAGCCAACTTTAAACAAAAAAAACTTCAAACTCCAAACATAAAACATTGAAAACCATTGAAGAAACCGTTTCATTAAAACAACTACCCTCTTTTTGCAAAGAAATATTGCCTTTTATAAAAGAAAACAAAAAAATACTTTTTTATGGCGAAATGGGTTCGGGCAAAACTACCATGATTAAAGAATTAGTAAAACTATTAGGTAGCCGCAATGAAGTAAGTAGCCCTACCTTTGCCCTTATTAATTTGTACGAACTAAATACTGATGAAGATATAGTACATTTTGATTTGTACAGGCTTAAAGATGAGCAAGAGTTATTTAGCATAGGAGCTATTGATTATATAGAGAGCAACAATATTTGTTTAATAGAATGGCCTCAGTTAGTAGAACCATTTATTGAAGCAGGTTTAAAAATAGAGATTGAAAAATTAAATGAAAATGAGAGAAAAATTTGTATTTTTAATTTTTGAAAATGCAAAATGTAAATAATGTCTGAAGATTCATCAAAACAAAACCTTACTCCCGAACATTTTGGCATTATGCCCCTTGTGGAAGCCGTGATGGTTAAAAGTAAAGAAAAAAAACTTTACATAGGACTACCTAAAGAACGTACTTTTAATGAAAACCGAATAGGTTTAACGCCCGATGCTGTAAGAGTTCTTGTGGCAAACGGACATCGGGTTACTTTAGAACACGATGCAGGAAAACTATGCGGGTTTTCAGATTATTTATATGCCGAAGCAGGAGCACAAGTTACCAAAAACATAGAAGAAGTTTTTCAAGCCGATTTAATTATAAAAGTAGCACCTCCTACCCTTTTTGAAATTGAGCTAATGCAGCCCAACCAATTTTTAGTTTCGCCTATACATATTCCCACTATTACAAAGGAATATTTATATGGCTTGATGAAGAAAAAAATTAACGCCATTGCTTATGAATTTTATCAAGATGAAGCTAATAATTATCCTTTTGTTACAGCCATGAGTGAAATAGCAGGTTCTAACGCTATACTAATAGCAGCAGAATTAATGAGCAATGTAAATAATGGCAAAGGCATGTTTTTAGGAGGCATTTCCGGTGTGCCACCAGCTAAAGTTGTGCTATTAGGAGCCGGCACAGTAGGTACATTTGCTGCCAGAGCGGCATTGGGTTTAGGAGCTCAAATTTCTGTTTTTGATAATGATTTACATAAACTTACACAATTACAAAACAATATAGGACAAAGGGTATTTACTTCCGTAATAACCCCCGAAGTATTGAAAAAAGAAATTTTAGAAGCTGATGTAGTAATAGGTGCTATACACAGCCCTACGGGAAGAACTCCCGAAATAGTTTCGGAAGAAATTGTAGAGAATATGAAAAAAGGTGCGGTAATTGTAGATGTAAGTATAGACCAAGGTGGCTGTTTTGCTACCAGCAGAATGACAACTTTAGAAAATCCTACTTATGTAGAGCATGATGTAATACATTATTGTGTACCAAATATTCCTGCTCGTGTAGCTCAAACGGCAAGTTTTGCGTTTAGCCACTTGCTTACACCCATTTTATTTAAAGCAGACAGTGTAGGAGGTATTTCTAACTTAATAAGATACGACCGTGGTGCTTGCAAAGGCATATACACATACAACGGGCATTTAACCCACAATCATTTATCTCAAAAATTTGATATTAAATACACCAATTTGAATTTAATTTTTGGAGCAGGATTTTAATACCAATTGTTAATTTAAAATAGTCTTAATTATTTTGAATTTTATACTTTCAAAGTATCTATTTCGGTCTTAATCCTTATCTTTGAAACTCCAAACTTTAAACTATGAGACAAATACGATATAGAGATGCCCTACGAGAAGCTATGACAGAAGAAATGCGTAGAGATAAATTGGTTTTTTTAATGGGCGAAGAAGTAGCAGAATACAATGGTGCTTACAAAGTAAGCCAAGGAATGCTTGATGAATTTGGGCCCAAACGTATTATTGACACGCCAATTTCTGAATTAGGTTTTTCAGGAATAGCTGTCGGTGCCGCCATGAATGGCGTACGCCCTATTGTAGAATTTATGACATGGAATTTTGCAGTATTAGCATTTGACCAAATTGTAAACGGAGCAGCTAAAATACATAGTATGAGTGGCGGTCAGTTTCATTGCCCTGTTGTGTTTAGAGGAGCAAGCGGTAGTGCAGGTCAGTTAGGAGCTTCGCACTCACAAACTTTTGAAAGCTGGATGGCAAACGTGCCCGGTTTAAAAGTTATTTCTCCTTCAAATCCTTATGATGCTAAAGGTTTATTAAAATCCGCTATAAGAGATAACGACCCTATTTGCTTTATGGAATCTGAACTAATGTACAGCGATATGGGTGAAGTGCCGGAAGAAGAATACTTAATTCCCATAGGAAAAGCTGATATTAAAAGAGCAGGAACAGACGTAACGATTGTTTCTTTTAACAAAATGATGAAAGTAGCTTTAGAGGCTGCCGAAGCATTGGCAGAAGAAAGCATACAAGCGGAAGTTATAGATTTAAGAACTATTAGACCTTTAGACTACCCTACTATTGTACAATCTTTAAAGAAAACTAATAGATTGGTAATTATAGATGAAAGCTGGCCTTTTGGGAATATAGCTTCTGAAATTACTTACCAAGTACAAAAACACGCTTTTGACTATTTAGATGCTCCAATAAAACGCATAAGTGGAGCAGATGCTAATATGCACTATGCTCCCAACCTTGTAGATGCTTATTTACCTACGGTAAAAAGAGTAGTGCAAGCCGTTAAAGAAGCAATGTATGTTTAGCAATTTTTTATACAATAAGATATTCAGATAACAAATAATAAGTAATCAGATAACAGTTAACCAATGACCAAAAAAAGATGTGCTTGGGTAAGTTCAGATGACCTTTATATAAAATACCATGATGAAGAATGGGGCGTACCTGTTTATGATGACGATAAATTATTTGAGTTTTTAATTTTAGAAGGTTTTCAAGCAGGATTGAGTTGGATAACGATACTTAAAAAAAGAGAAAGTTTTAGATTAGCTTTTGACAATTTTGATTATAAGAAAATAGCAAAATATGATGCTAAAAAAATAACAGAGTTACTCAAGAATGAAGGCATAGTTAGAAATAAATTGAAAGTTAACGCTACCGTTACCAATGCAAAAGCTTTTATGGATATACAAAAAGAATTTGGCAGTTTCAGTAAATATATTTGGGGATTTGTGAATGGTAAACCTATTATAAACCATTATAAAAACATAAAAGAAGTACCTGCTAAAACAGAACTTTCCGATAAAATAAGTAAGGACTTAAAGAAAAGAGGTTTTAAATTTGTAGGTAGCACTATTATTTATGCCCACATGCAAGCCACAGGCATGGTAAACGACCATACTACAGATTGTTTTAGACATTAAACCTCAATATTTTATACAAATATTTTTAGGTTCCGTAAAAAAGCGTAAAGCTTCAAAACCTCCCTCACGCCCTACTCCACTGCTTTTTACTCCGCCAAATGGCGTACGTAAATCTCTTAGCAGCCATGTATTAACCCACACAATGCCTGCTTCTATTTTTTCTGCTACCCGATGGGCTTTTCTTAAATCTTCGGTAAAAATAGTGGCAGAAAGTCCGTATCTGTTATCATTGGCTAAAGCTATTACTTCTTCTTCTGTTTCAAATTTATTTAAAGTTACTACCGGTCCAAAAATTTCATCTTTATTGGTAGAGCATGCCAAAGGTAAATTTTCAATTACCGTAGGTTCTATATAAAAGCCATTTTTAAATGCCCCTTCTATAGTAATAGGTTTTCCTCCTGTAAGAATTTTGCCATCTTCTTCTTTAGCTATTGCTATGTGTTTCAATATTTTATCAAAATGTGGTTTAGAAACCACAGCTCCTATATTGGTATTTTCATCTGCCGGATTGCCTACTTTTAGTTGTTTTACCTTGGCTACAAACTTTTCCTTAAATTCATCATAAATATCTGCCTGAACATATATTCTTGAACCACACAAACATATTTGCCCTTGGTTACTAAAAGCGGCTTTTACAGAAGTATCAACAGCTTCCTCTATATTGGCATCATTAAATATAATATTAGGGTTTTTGCCTCCCAACTCTAAACTTAGTTTTTTAAACATAGGAGCTGCCGTTTTAGCTATATGTGCTCCTGTAGCGGTTCCTCCCGTGAAAGAAATGGCTTTAATTTCGGGGTGAGCTACTATTTCTTGCCCAATAGATTGCCCTGTGCCATGCAAAATATTTAAAACACCTTTGGGTAAGCCGGCTTTAATACATAATTCGGAAAAAAGATAAGCCGTTAAGGGCGTAACTTCGCTTGGTTTGGCTATCACACAGTTGCCCGATGCTAATGCCGGAGCTATTTTCCAAGTGAATAAATACAAGGGTAAATTCCATGGAGAAATACAGCCTACCACGCCTATCGGTCTGCGAAGTGTGTAGTTAATAGCCGTGTTTTCCATGTGGTGAGCTTCACTGGCAAAATGCTCTATTGCCGTAGCAAAAAAATGAATATTATCGTATGCTCTGGGTATATCTACAGCTTTTGCCAATTTTATCGGTTTCCCATTATCTAAAGATTCTGCTTGGGCTAAAAAATCTTCATTTTCTTTTATTAGTTGAGCTAATTTTATTAGTATTTCACTTCTGTATTTTATTCCGGCATTAGACCAAAAAGGAAAAGCTTCTTTAGCACTTTGTACGGCTTTTTCTAAATCTTTATGATTACTTAGCGGAATTTGGCTATAAACTTCTCCTATTGCTGGATTAACATTATCTATATATTGGTTATCTATTGGCTTTTGCAATTTGCCATTAATATAGTTTTGTAAATATTTAGGTATTTGCATAAAAGCAAAGTTAATAAAGATATTTTAATACCGATTAGGCTTAAACCTTCTCCAAAAATCGTCATTGTAGCGAATGCGGTAATCCCAATTTCCAAATTCCCTCATTTTCAAATCAGTTAAAAAACTATACAGTTTTAGCGTTCTTAGCGACTTTGCGAGAAAACACTAATCAATCAATAAGGCGTAGCTGAGATTGGACTATTATATATTCCTAATCGGTATAAAATATTTAATAAAATCAATAGGTTTTCAATGGGTTTAAACCCATTGAGGATAATTAATTAAAATACTATCTTCATTTATGAATATCTACTTAGTCTGCAATTTTAAGTTTAAAAACATATTGGCAGCTTGCCCGCCCAACATATTGTAATAGGTTTTGTTGTTTTCTGCATCGGCATATTTAGTATATGCCTTATCACCTATTTTAAAAACGGTTAAAAACAATAATTCTTCTCCGTCTTTTAAAAACATAATGTGCCCTATTTGATGTTGGCTTAATTGAGAAGGTGTTTTATCTTCAAGAAAATCTACAAATTTTACGGCACTTTGCTTATCTCCTAATGAAAAACTACCGCCACTTTCATACATAGTTGCTTCTATATTTGTGGTTTCTGTGGCTAATATTCCTCTTATTTCCGCAGGAAGTGTTTCATAAGTATTGGCTACCGTTTCTTGCTGTACTGCCTCCGCTGTTACCGTTGTTTCTGACTTAACATCATTTGATGAACTTTTGCAAGAAACTAATATACCTAAAACTAATATGCTTGTAATAAATCTTATCATCATACTATCGTGCTACTGAAACGGAACGCATTTCTCTTATCACGGTAACTTTTACTTGCCCCGGATATGTCATTTCGTCTTCTATTTTTTTAGAAATTTCAAAAGATAACTGTTCTGATTGTTTATCATCTACTTTGCTACTTTCTACTATTACACGCAATTCTCTACCTGCTTGTATAGCATAAGCTTTTTCTACACCTTCATAGCCAAGTGCTAAGCTTTCCAGCTCTTTTATACGTTGCAAGTAGCTTTCCATTATTTCTCTTCTTGCTCCAGGTCTTGCTCCCGATATTGCATCACAAGATTGAATAATTGGCGAAATAGCGTATTTCATTTCTATTTCATCGTGGTGGGCACCTACGGCATTGCATACCGCAGGATGTTCGCCATATTTCTCGCATAATTTCATACCTAACAGTGCGTGAGATAATTCGCTTTCCTCATCAGGCACTTTGCCTATATCGTGTAGTAATCCTGCTCTTTTGGCTAATTTTACATTTAAACCTAACTCGGCTGCCATTGTAGCACACAAATTGGCTGTTTCTCTGGAGTGTTGCAATAAATTTTGCCCATAAGAAGAACGGAAACGCATACGCCCCACATAACGAACCAACTCCGGATGCATGCCCGAAATTCCCATATCTATAATGGTACGTTCGCCTATTTCCATTAAGTGGTCATTTAATTGCTTGGTAGTTTTTTTAACCACTTCTTCTATTCTGGCAGGGTGTATTCTA
Source organism: Chitinophagales bacterium (assembly GCA_020635995.1). Taxonomy (NCBI): domain Bacteria; kingdom Pseudomonadati; phylum Bacteroidota; class Chitinophagia; order Chitinophagales; species Chitinophagales bacterium. The sequence continues at coordinate 148,277 of JACJYS010000004.1, forward strand.
CCGTCTGTTGTTAATCTTTGTAATGATAAACGGGTTATTTCTCTTCTTATAGGGTCAAAACCCGAAATAACAATTGCTTCCGGTGTGTCATCTACTACTATTTCGCAACCTGTGGCGGCTTCTAATGCTCTAATGTTTCTACCTTCTCTACCTATTATCTGTCCTTTTTGGTCGTCAGATTGAAGATTAAAAACTGAAACGGTATTTTCAATAGCGTGCTCCGCAGCTGTACGCTGTATGGTTTGTATAACTATTTTTTTAGCTTCTTTATTAGCTTTAGCTTTTGCTTCGTCCATTATTTCTTTAATGTGAGAAAGTGCATCGGTTTCCGCTTCTTTTTTAAGCGTTTCTATCAGTTGCTCTTTAGCTTCTTTAGCCGATAAATTTGAAATAGATTCTAATTTCTTTACAAATTCTTCATGCTCTTTTTCTACTTGCTCTTTCTTTATATTCATCAATTCCATTTGATGAGATAAATCTTCATTTAAGCCTTCTAACTCTTTTTCTCGCCTTGAGTTTTCTTCCATTTTTTTGCTTAAAGATTTTTGCTGGTCTTTAAGCTGGTTTTCTCTGTGCTGTATTTTTTGGTTTCTTGTATTTGCTTCGCTATCAAACTCTTGCTTTTTCTGAATAAAAAATTCTTTAGCTTCTAAAATTTTACTTTGCTTAATACTTTCTTCTCGTGTTTTTGCTTTCTCTTCTACGTTTTTAGCTTTGTCTTCGGCTTTTTCTACCAAGCTTTGGGCATTGGCTTTAGCTTTTTCTAATAAAAGATTTGCTTCATTTTTAGCGGCATTATCTATTTCTTTGGCTTTGCTTCCTGTTAGTAATTTACCAATTACAAACCCTACCAGCAAACCAACTAAAACGCCAACAATTATTAATACTGGGTTCATGTTTGTTTTACTTTTTATTTATTATAAAATAGTAAGCAAAAACGATTATATTTTTAAAAGGAATTAAATAGATAATAAGGATTCTAATTCTTCTATTTGAGCATATAAACTGCTGTTTTCTGAATTAGTATTTTTTTTTGATTCTATATTTTGCACGGCATACATTAATGCACACATAGCTAAATAATCTTGTTTATCTTTTGCCGCATACACCTGCTGAAACTGCATTACCTTGTCATTTATGGCTTTGGCAGCTTTTCTAACCTCTTCTTCCTCTTCCTTTTTTATTTTTAAAGGATAAGGTCTGTCAGCTATTATTACATTTATGTTGATTACATCTTTGTTGTTATCACTCATATTTATTCATTAAGCAAGGCTATGCACTTATCAATTTCTTTTATATATTCGTTTAACTTACGTTTCAATTCTGTTTTTTTAAGCGGTTCTTCTTCTCCGCCTATACTTTTTGCTAATGTAAGCATTTGATTTTTCTCTTTCAACTCTTTTATCAAATTATTTTTTTCATCAGCATCTTTTAACAATGCTAAATTAGCGTTATTAAGTTGTTCTAACTCATTTTTTAGCTCAATGTTTTCATCAAGGAGTATCTTAACTTTGTCTATTATGACTAATAATTTGGACGAGTAGGCTTCCATTATTTTCTTATTGTAGCTTTAAATTCTTTTTCTATCAATACAATAGTTTGGTTAATAAATTTATCTATATCACTGTCTGTTAATGTTTTATTAGCATCTTGCAAAGTAAAACTTAAAGCATAAGATTTTTTATTTTTCCCTATTTTATTTTCGTCCCTAAATATATCAAATAATTCTATGCTTTTCAAAAAATTATTGTTTTGTTTATATATTTTTTGTTTTAAATCTTCAAATTTCAATTCTTCATCTACTATTATTGCCAAATCTCTATTAACTTGAGGAAATTTACTCAACTGGCTAAACTTAGTTTTTTTATTGTTTAACAATAAATGAATAGTTTCCCAATTTAAAACGGCAACATATACATTTTGTTTTAAGTCAAACTTATTTAATTCTGTAGTATTTACTTCTTTTAAAACAGCAATTTCTTTGCTATTGGTTGTATAATGTAATTCTTGATTTTCTTGGTTTATTGAAACATTTTGCAAGCCCAAATTATTAAATAAACTGTCCACCACTCCTTTTAACTGATAAATATTGGCATCTTTTGCTTTATTTATCCAATTTTCATTTAGTTCTTTCCCTGTTAAATATATAGCTAATTGCTCTTTTTGAGTTCTTTCGGGGCTGTAAACGTTGCCAAATTCAAAGAATTTTAAATTGCCACTTTTTCTATTCACATTGTGTCTAATAACATTTAGTGCTTCGGGAATTAAAGACGCACGCATGCTGTCTAACTCCTTTGTCATACTATTTTGAAGATGCACCAACGCCTCTCCTTCTTCATAATATTTAGATTGTGTAATAGAATTGGTCATTATTTCGGAATAACCCAAGCCATTTAAGGTATTTGCCACTTTTTCTTTTAAAATATTAATGTCTATTCCTTTGGTAAAAGAAAGCGTAGAATGTACCGTATTGGGCGTAGCTATATTGTTGTATCCATAAATTCGCATTATTTCTTCTACTACATCGGCTTCTCTATTTACATCTGCTCTGTATAAAGGAATACTAAGTGTTAAATTGCTGTCTTTTTCGTCAGTGATTTCAATATCTAAATCGGCAAGAATATTTTTAACTGTTTGAGGCTTAAAATTATGTCCCGATAATCTATTCAAATTATCTAAATTGAACAAAACTTTACTTTTTTCTATCTCTTTAGGATATTCATCAAAAATAGAGCTCGCAACTTTGGCATTGGCATATTTAACCAATAAATCTACAGCTCTTTGCAAGGCATATATTGTAATATTGGGGTCTGCTCCTTTTTCATATCGCTGGGCGGCATCTGTTCTTAAATCGTGGGCAGTAGATGTTTTTCTAATGGTTGTGCTATTAAAATACGCACTCTCTAAAAATATAGCTTTAGTTTGCTTAGAAACTCCCGAATGTAAGCCACCAAATACTCCGGCTATACACATCGCTTCTTTTGGGTTGCAAATCATTAAATCTTCTGCATTTAATGTTCGTTCTTTATCGTCTAAGCTTACAAATTTTTCATTTTCTTTAGCATTTCGTACTACTACTGTATTCTCTTTTACTGCCAATAAATCAAAAGCGTGCAAGGGCTGACCTAATTCTTTTAAAACGTAGTTTGTAATATCTACTACATTGTTTATTGGATTAACATCAACAGCTAATAATTTGTTTTTCAACCAATTAGGAGATTCATCTACAGTTATATTTTTTAAGACTATGCCACTATATCTCGGACATTTTTGAGTATTTTTTACTTCTATTTTAAAGTCTGTTGAAATATTATTAAAAGTAGTTTCTATTTTAGGCTGTTTTAATTTTCTATTGCCTCCGTCAGCAGCATTAAGTGCCGCCATTATATCTCTTGCCACTCCCACATGGCTCATAGCATCAGAGCGATTGGGCGTTAAACCTATTTCAAAAACTACATCATTTTCTATTTCGTACAGTTCTGCTAAAGGTGTGCCTACTTTTGTATTTTCGCTTAAAACCATTATGCCCTCATGGCTTGTGCCTAATCCTATTTCATCTTCGGCACATATCATTCCTAAAGACTCCTCTCCTCTTAGTTTTGCTCTTTTTATAGTAAAAGGCTCTCCCTCCGTTGGGTAAATTGTTGTTCCCACGGTGGCTACCACCACTTTTTGCCCTGCTTCTAAATTAGATGCGCCACAAACAATATTTAATATTTCGCCACTATTTACATCTACTTTAGCTACTGATAATCTATCGGCATTAGGGTGTTTTGCTTTTTCAAGAACTACGCCCACTACTAAACCTTTTAATCCTCCGGGAATGGTTTCTATATGGTTTACTTTTTCTACTTCTAAGCCTGTATTGGTTAATATTTCTGCTAAATCTTCAGCAGGCATATCTATATCAATATATTCTTTTAACCAATTGTACGAAATTTTCATTTTCTGTTTCTCTAAATTTTATTCTACAATATTTTTCATAATTGCCGTTTCTATATCATCATTACTTAAACGAACAAAAGCTACTAAGTGCATGTGATTAATGTCCCATATTTTATCGGGATCAAAATCTTCATTATCTAAATCTATTTCAAATTCTTTAATAATTACCGTGTTAGCCTCAATACTTGTAGGCAATGGCGAACCAATAATTGGTGTTATAGCCTTACGCAAAACAAACTCATGCACATAATTTTCTATTTCGGTGCTACCATCTAATTGTGTGGCTACTATTTCGCTTTCTGTTAAGAAAAATCCTAAGTTTTGATTGCTTGCAGCTCCACTATACGATAATGTAACTCTATATCTTATGGTTCTTTCACTTACATTGGCTTCAGAAATTTCTAAATTAATGTCTAAAACCGAATTTTCAGCTAAAACATTATCTACCGTGCTACTCCAATTGGCTAAAGAAGTTTGAAGGCGAGAACTACCAATAACTTTTCGGCTAATAAAAGCTGCCGGTTTTTGCCCTACAGGGCCTAAACTATTGGCTATTTCATTTGCTTCTGCCGTTCTTAAATCTTGTGTGTTAGAATACGGATAAGCTAAAAAATCGCTATGAACGGTAACGGGTACAAATCTATCTCCTTTATCTTGATAAATAGTGTGCGTAGCTTGGTTTCCTGCCGGGCAGTTAGAACATCTTACGCCCGAAAACTCTTCAAACAATACATTTTTATTAACCTGCTGAATTGGTGTAGTAGAAATATATAAAGTATCTACTAAAGTGTCTTGCTCTTCTTCAAAATTAATAAATGGTCCTTCTTCTTTACACCCATAAAGAATGGCAAATAGCGTTATTATTAAAAATACTTTTTTCATTTTACAATAATTTAAAAACTGGTGTTTAATCCAAATCTAAAACCGTTAAAAGCGGGTTCTAACCTACAAATACCTCCCGTACAAACTATACCTTGCACCTGACGAACGTAAGAAGCATAAAAACGGTGCGGGCCAAGCGTATATGAGCCATAAAAAGAAAAGAAATGCACGCCTGTATTTTTAACGAGCGTATTCTTTCCTGTGGCGGCATATTTGCTCACTACATTTTTGCCGTTTCCTGTTTTAACATTCCACATATCTGAAATAGAAAATGAGAATTTTGGAGAAATATTCAATTCTGCCAATACATAAAACCAATCGCCATCTCTTGTTTTTGGAGTAAACCAAAAATCTTGATTGCTGTCATATTCATCTTCGCTTAAAGTATATATTTCTTTAGTTGTATTATAAGTAAATGCTGGCGAAAATTGATATTGCAATTCTGTTCTTAATGATATTTTGGAGGTAAATTTATACGTTAACTCAGCAAAAGGTGTGTAAGTATAAACATAAGTTGGGTGGTCGCCTTCGTAAAACTCTTGATTGTAATTTACAATTTGAAAACCAGCCAAGCCTTTTAGCTTTTTTCCTGCTCGCCATTCAAAGTCAAAATATAACTCTTTGTATAACAGCGTATTATCAAAATTTCTTAATCCACTAAAATCTTTTCTAACATAAATCATGTCATTAACAAAATCGCCAAGAGTAACATCATTATTATGTATTTGACTATAATTAAGGTTAAAAGTTAAATGCTTGTTTATCTTTTTTGTCATATCAATAGAAAAACCTACTTCTTCCAGTTCTTGAGAAGGTGGTTGCAAACGGGCAGGCAATCTTAAAGAATTTTGTTTATTAACAGGCGGAATAAAATTAATAGCACCATTTAATATAGTTGCTTTGTCTTCCGGAGCTGTTCTAAACTGAAAATGGTCGGTTCTTTTAAACTGTGCCGTTATGCCAAAACCTTTTTTAGTATATGTCAAACTGGTGAAAACGGCATTTCCCGGCTTATCTTGGTAAGGCAAACCTACGCCTACATCTAAGGCTTCGTGGGTTTTATAAGCTCCTTCTAAATACCACGACCAATTTCCTGCATCTAACCTATTATATGCCGAAAAAACGTAAGTGTTGTACCGTGGCACAAATCTATCTTCTAAAGCGTAGCCGTTTATAGCATTAGCTATCTGTGTCATAGATTCTTTATCTAAAGTACGATTAACCACAGCTACACCCGGACTTAATCTTACTTTTTCGCCTATAGGAATATTGCCTTCTACATTTAAACCTTTAATTAGTTTTTTATACAAACCCATTCTGTTTTTTTGTACTCCGGCAAAAGCTTTAGCCATCCAATTTTTATTGAAATCATATTTTGCTTTCAGCCCAAAAATGGCATTATCTATACCTAAAAATCTATTTTCATAAGCTCTAAATGCTAAGCCACTTCCAAACTGGTCGTAAAAATGTCCGCCTGTTAATGTAAGTCCTTTTATTTCTTTTTCTATAAACCAACGTCCTACGCCTATGGCTGTATAAGCATCTTGATTGGGATTGTGAAATCGGGAATTTAAAAACATATCTAACCTAACGCCTGTCCTAAATCCCCAATCGTTATTAGTATAATTTAAAGATAACCAACCATCTACAGAAGATTTTAAGTTATCGTAATGATTAGTACCAGAAGCTCCTATTACCGAATCTTTTAAATAATAATCGTTTCTTAATTCTAAGTCTCCAGAAATATAACCTTGTGCATAAGAACTCATGGCAAGAGCAAAAGAAAAAACATTAAAGAGTAAAAATTTCTTCATTCAAATTGTTTAATAAACGGTAAAATTAAGATATTAGCACCGATATTAAAATTTACAAGTTAAAAATGTTGGCACAATGCTTGCTTTTTAGATACCAAACATCCTTACAAAATGAAAAAAACATTCTTACTTACCTTTATTCTTATCCTATTTTTAGGCGTAAATGCACAAGATAAATCAACTGTTAAAAAAGTTTTTACAGAAAAAGAAATACCTAATTTAACCTTAAAAGATATTTATGGGAAATCTATAAATGTGGCAGATTATGGCAAAAATGGTAAAATTACCGTTTTCAGTTTTTGGGCTACATGGTGTTCTCCATGCAAAAAAGAATTAAACAATATTTCTCAGCTATACGAATTTTGGGTTGATGATTATGACATGGAGCTTGTGGCAATATCGGTAGATGATGCCCGAAATACTTCTAAAGTAAAAACTTATGCTAATGGACAAGCGTGGGAATATGATGTTTTGTTAGACGATAATGAAGATTTAAAACGTTTAATGAACTTTCAAACCGTACCTTATACCGTTTTGGTTGACCAAAAAGGTAAAGTAGTTTATACGCATTCCGGCTACGTAGAGGGAGATGAATATATTTTAGAGGAAAAACTGAAAGCTTTAAATAATAAATAAAGCTCTACCCCACTTAATGGAAACTATTACAAGTAAATTTCAACAAATAAACTTTGACAGCCTATTAGAAACTGCAAAGCAGTTTTCTATTAAGCTAATTTTAGCTACTATTGTTTTAATTGTAGGCTTTTTAATTGTAAATCAATTAACAAGAATGCTTAATAAAATGATGGCAAAAAGAGATTTATCTAAAGAAATACGTCCTTTTTTGAGTTCCTTATTTAGTACTACGTTCAAAGTACTTATTTTACTTAGTGCAGTAAGTATTATTGGTGTAGAAACCAGCTCTTTTGTTGCCATTTTAGCAGCAGCGGGCTTTGCCGTGGGTATGGCATTGCAGGGTAGTTTAGGCAATTTTGCCGCAGGCGTATTAATTCTATTATTTAAACCCTACAAAGTAGATGACATCATAGAAATTTCAGACACAAAAGGTAGAGTAAAAGAAATTCAAATTTTTAATACCATTATACAAACACCTACAGACGAAATAGTAATAGTGCCCAACAGCATAGCTAATAGCGATAAAATAATAAACCACAGTACTATTAATCATGTGCGTGTAGATGTATTTGCTCACATACCTTACAATGAAGATTTTAGCAAAGTAGAACGCTTAATTTTAGAGGCAGTTAAAGACAATCCTTTTATTTATGAAAAACCTGCCACAAGCGTGGGTATTGAAGAATATGACTCGCACAGTATAAAATTTGGTGTGTTTGCTTACGGCAGGCCGGAAGATTATTATACTATTTACTACGAATTAACCCGACTGATTAAAACTGTTTTAGGCAAAAACAATATTAAAGTAGCTTACTCCGAAGGTGTAGAAATGGGCGATATAGCCACAGAGAGTAAGGAATGAAGTTTTTTGGGAAAGTTTTTTTCTATCTCGTTCGTCATACTGACGAGAGGAAGCCTGCCTGCGGTAGTTAGGCATCTATCTTTCTAATTTTATTTTCTCGCAAAGTCGCCAAGACGCAATAGCTATATAGCTGATTAGTTAAAAAACACTATCACGTCATACTGACGATAGGAAGTATCTCTCTTTTTATAGACGGATAGATTTATAGGCTTTTAGAGAATAGTAAGATAGTGTTATACTCGTGCCACGACTTGGAGTCGTGGCACGAGTGCTCTATTTTGCATTAAAAACAACAAAAAATACCACTTTTATTCAGCGTTTTTGGCTATGTAACTTCAAATTTAACACACAAACAACTATTTGATTATCAATTAGTTATTGTTTTTTTCTACTTTTAAATTTATTATTAGCACCTTTCTTTTGGTTTTAGCAGGCTACTTCTTGCCCTTAATTTTGAGCTATCATTAACAAAATAAAAACTTAAAATTATGAAAACTTTAATAACAACAATCAGCAGTATTTTAATTTCAGCAGTAGCTTTTTCTCAAATAGATAATGCTATAGCTTTTAACCAACCAGAAGAGTACGCCTACTCTACTATTAATGAAGTAAAAAAGGTGGATTTACCTAAAAAAGAAGTTTACAAAAAAGTAACGCTAAATGTTTATAGCAATTTTAAAGGTGGTAGTGTTAATTCTAATTTTGAATCAAAAGATGTAGAATTAATTATCAAAAACCAAATGGGTGTAGTGGTTTTTAATGAAAATTATGCATCTATAAATGATGTAGATTTTAAAATGCCTAAACCTGCCGGGCATTACTATATTACCATAAAAGAAAGTGGAACTATAGTTTTTGACAAGAAACTATATAAATCAATGTTTACTTACTAAAAAACTGTTTTATTCTGCTCTCTAAATCTTTATTTACGGGAACATTAGGCAAGCGTAGCTCATTTTTACTTAGGTTTAAATGGGCTATTGCTGCTTTTATACCTGCCGGATTATTTTCTTCAAAAATTAATTTAATTAAATCTAAAATGCCGTACAATTCCTCACTTGCTTTTGCATAGTTTCCTTTTAAAGCTTCATTTATTACGGTAGTAAATTGCTTAGGAACAGCCTGAGCCACTACAGAAATAACTCCTACTCCACCAAAACTAATTATTGGCAAAGCGTGTATATCATCTCCTGAAATTAATTGAAAATCATCAGCCGTATTTTTTGCCACTTCCATACATTGTAGCATATCATTACTGGCTTCTTTTATACCTATTATATTTTTAAAATTATTAGCTAATCTTATGGTAGTTTCTGCTTTTATATTTTGTCCTGTTCTGCTGGGTACATTATACAAAATTATAGGCAAAGGCGTATTTTGGGCTATGGCTTTATAATGCTGAAATATTCCCTCTTGGCTTGGCTTATTATAATTAGGACTTGAAGATAAGATGGCACTATATCCTTCTAAATTAAAGCTATTAATGTTTTCAATAATAAGTTGCGTATTATTGCCTCCAAATCCGGCTACTAAAGGAACTCTGCCGTTTGTATATTCCTTTACTTTATCTAATACTTGCTGTTTTTCTTTAGCGTTTAGCACTACGGTTTCGCCTGTAGTACCCAAAGCTACTAAATAATCTACTCCTCCATTTATGCAGTGGTTCACTACATTTTTTAAACCATCAAAATCTATTGATTTGTCTTCATTAAACGGTGTTACTAATGCTACACCTGTACCTCTTAAATTCATTTTTAACTTTCTATATTTTTTAAGTAATTATAAACTTGTTTAAAAAAATAATTCAAATCTGTTTGTTGGTTTACGTTTATCATAAAGTCATATATTTCGGTTTTATCTTTTTGATAAGAGCCTACTCTATAGCTTGCTTTTGACGTAGCTGACAAATATTCTAATGGCAAACATTCTTGTACTGTAGCACAAATTAGAATGTCATATTTTTCCTTTTGAAAATTATTTATTTTCTCTCCAAAAGGAATTTCATACCAGTTTATATCATTTTTGTTAAAATAATTTGGTCTGCTATCTTCTTTTATTTTTTCGTTCAAATATGCTAAACTCGTTATTTTAACATCGTTATTTTTAAATAATTCTATGAATTTAGTTACTGCCACAACATTATCAGAGTTTGAAGCATTATACAACAATCCTATATTTTTAGCATTATTTAAATTAATTACTTTTCGCCCATAATTTTTTAAATACTTAGCATGTTTATTTAGCGTAGAATTGTAAAAATATGATTTAATACTTGCAATTAATCCCATTTTATTCTACTGTCTTTTCTTCATAAGTACCAATAGCCGCATATTTTTCTATTCTTTTTAATATTCTTTCTTCTGCCGGCATATCGCTTACCATGGTTAAACTGCGTTTTATATTTCGCTTAACTATTTTAGCCATTTCTTCGGGGTCGTTATGTGCTCCGCCTAAAGGTTCTTTTACTATAGAATCTACTATTTTCATTTTATACATATCGGTAGCGGTTAGTTTTAGCTGTTCGGCTGCTATGTGTTTATTGTCCCAGTTTCGCCAAAGTATAGAGGAGCAAGATTCGGGAGATATTACTGTAAACCATGTATTTTCAAGCATTAAAAGTCTATCGCATACGCCTATTCCTATAGCTCCACCAGATGCTCCCTCTCCTATTATTACCGAAATTATTGGCACTTTAAGTTGTGTCATTTCAAACAAATTTCGGGCAATGGCTTCTGCCTGTCCAAATTCCTCTGCTTTTATACCCGGATAAGCTCCCGGTGTGTCTATAAATGTGATAATTGGCTTATTAAATTTCTCTGCCAATTTCATTAATCTAAGTGCTTTTCTGTATCCTTCTGGATTTGCCATACCAAAATTTCGGTATTGACGCATTTTAGTATTTACCCCTTTTTGATGCCCTATAACTACAACCCCCTGCCCGTCTAAACTGGCTATACCGCCCACTATGGCTTTATCGTCTCCGGCTTTTCTATCGCCATGAAGTTCTATAAAATCTTCAAAAATATGGTGTATGTAAAATAATGTGTAGGGTCGCTGTGGGTGTCTTGACAACTGAACACGCTGCCACGGAGTTAAATTTTCGTATATTTCGTTTTGTTTTTCCTCTATAAGCTTATCTATTTCAGCTATTTTTTCATCTAAATTTATTTCTCCTTGCTCCTGAACATCAATAAGTTTTTTACGTTTTTCGTAAAGTTCTTCTATAGGTTTTTCAAAGTCTAAAAATATCATAAAGCAAATTTAGCATAAATGTGCAGAATAACTTAATTGCGTTTTCTACTTCTGTTATTTCTGTAATTTTTGTTTTTGTTGTTTCGCCCGTTTCTATTATTATTGTTATTAAATTTCTTTTTGCTTGACTGCACATTTTTAAGTGTTACTTCATCGCTTAAACTCAGTTGGTCGTTAGAAATTATTTCCAAATCATTAATAATAGTTTCGTCTGTTACGGTTTCGCTGTTCCAGTTGTTATGCACTATTTTCATATAGTTGGCTATACATTTGGTAAAACCATGTTTAATTTCGCCATCTTCCATTTCTATGGCTTTATTAATCATTGTTTGTATGTTTTTTCCGTAATGTTTAAACTTAGTGTTCTTTTTTGGGTAGCTAAATCTCTCAGGTTTAGCAAATACCTCTTCTCTTTCAGGAATAGGAAAAGGAGAATTAACGTCCAATTTAAAATCGGACATTATAAACAAATGATCCCACAGCAAGTGGTTAAAATCATCTACATTTTTTAAGTGTGGATTTAAGGAAGCCATTATATTTATTATCTCTTCGGCTACGCCTTGTCTTTTTTTATCGTCTTTAATAGTTATGGCATGTTCTACTAAGTTCTGTATGTGCCTGCCATATTCTTTTAATTGTATTTGTCCTCTTTGTGTATTATAATCCATATAATTTTTGTATGTTATTCAATATGTTTTTTAAGGAGAATTTCAGTTTTTTTATTGGAGGTATGCTCTGTATTTTTTCTGAAAACGTACGCAAGTTACTAAGTTTTTTAAATATGCTAATATTTTTGGCTGAATTTGTTTATCTAATCTAATATTTTCAGTTTAGCAAACTTCAACATTATTTTTCTTTCGCCTTCGTTTTCAAAAATTATAGTAGCTATACTATTAGCTCCTTGTGCTATAAAAGTTACTTTACCTTTGCCAAATCTATTGTGTAGCACTTGCTGCCCTACTTTTAGTAAAGATACATCATCCGGTTCAAAATCTGTGGGCAATTTTTCAGCTGCATTAGGTCGTCTTATTAGTTTTGCTTCTCTTTTTTTAGTAAAACTTCTACTTAATCCAGATTCACTTGTTTTAGGCTGTAAATCTATTTTGTTTTCAGTAGGTTTAGCCACTCCCATTAGTTCTATATCTCCTTCGGGCAGTTCTTTTAAAAATCTACTGGGCTCGCAATATTGCAAACTTCCAAATTTATACCGTGTATTGGCAAAACTTAAAAATAAGTGTTTTTCGGCTCGGGTTATTGCCACATAAAACAGCCTTCTTTCCTCTTCTAAATCTTCTCTTGTATATAAGGACATAGCTGAAGGAAATAAATTTTCTTCTAAACCTACTACAAAAACTACAGGAAACTCTAATCCTTTAGCCGCATGAATGGTCATCATTTTTACGGCTTCATCTCCTTCTTTTACAGTATCATCGCCTGTCAGTAGGCTAATATTTTGCAAATAAGCTCCTAAACTTCTGTCATTTTCGGCATCGTTGGCATTTTCTACTACATCTTGCACACTAAACTCCTTTATACCGTTTAGCAACTCTTGTATATTTTCATATCTGCTAACGCCTTCTACTGTTTTATCATTAAAAAGTTCTTGCAATATTTGTGTAGATTTGGCTACATGGCTGGCTACTTCATAAGCATTTTTAGTATTTAGCATGGTTTGAAAACTCTGTATCATAGTTACAAACTCCCGTATAGAAGTAGTGGTGCGTGTAGGCATTTTAAACTGCTCTATTTTATCCATAACTTCCCACATGGTAACTCCATAATGATTAGCTATAACCGTAAGTTTATCTATGGTAGTATCTCCTATGCCTCGCTTTGGATAGTTTATAACTCTACGCAAAGATTCCTCTTCTGCCGGATTTACCAAAAGTTTTAAATAGGCTAAAAGGTCTTTTATTTCTTTACGTTGATAAAAAGAAAGACCGCCATATATTTTATACGGGATATTTATACGCCTTAAAGCTTCCTCCATAGCTCTTGATTGAGCATTTGTTCTATAAAGAATGGCAAAATCATCATTGCTCAGTTGCTCATTCATTTTTATTTGAAAAATAATATCAGCTACTTTTTTTCCTTCTTCATTATCGCTAATAGTTCTAAACAATTTTATTTTTTCGCCTTTTTTATTGTCTGTCCAAATTTGCTTAGCTATTTGATTTTGGTTGTGTTTTATAAGATAATTAGCGGCATTTACTATCTGTGGCGTGCTTCTATAGTTCTGTTCTAATTTTACTAAATGATAATCTGGAAAGTCTTTTTGAAAATGCAGTATATTGGTTATGGTAGCTCCTCTAAAAGCATAGATACTTTGAGCATCATCGCCCACTACACTAATTTGATGGTGAACGGCAGCCAGCTTTTTTATAATAGCATATTGGGCGGTGTTAGTATCCTGAAACTCATCTATTAATATATGCTGAAACCTATGCTGGTAATAATATAAACTCTCCGGATATGTAGAAAGTAGAATATAGAAATTAAACAATAAATCATCAAAGTCCATAGCTCCATTTTGCTTACATTTGGTAGCGTAAATTTTATAAATTTGAGCTATTTGTGGTCTTCCCGATGCCTTATCTTCTTCTATCATTTCTATATTTTCCAAATATTGCTCAGGACTTATCAAAGCATTTTTAGCTTGAGAAATTCTATAAAAAACTTGGCTTGGCTTATAAGCTTTATCGTCTAAATTTTGAGCTTTAAGTATTTGTTTTATCACACTTTTAGAATCGGCAGTATCATAAATGGTAAAATTTTGAGGGTAGCCCAGTTTATTGGCTTCTCGCCTTAAAATACGTGCAAAAACAGAGTGGAAAGTGCCCATATATAAGTTTCGGGCTTCAGTGCCTGCAATTTTTTCAATACGTTGCCGCATTTCTGCTGCCGCTTTATTGGTAAATGTAAGTGCCAATATATTAAATGAATCTACACCCATTTCTATTAAATAAGCTATTCTATAAGTAAGCACTCTTGTTTTGCCAGAGCCGGGACCTGCTACTATTAGCATAGGTCCATCAGTATAACTCACAGCTTCCCGTTGCGGAGCATTCAATTCCTCTAAAAAATTCATGCGGTAAAATTAATTGATAAATAAATCAATTAAAATAAGTTTCATAAAAAGTAGTTAACATTATTCTTATAAATGTATGTCTTATATTTGCACAACTCTTTATCATGAAAAAAATATTACAGATTCTAACAGGGGCAATAGTATTACACATTACTTATCTGCTTTTTAAAAATATAGATTATTTTGAACTCTATTTATTTAACCTTATTCCTGTAATTAATTTTAACACTACAGCAGTTTTTACACGAATAATTTTAGCTTTAATTGCTACAATTGGCATTGCAAATCTATTATTATTAGCAACCCCCAAATTTAATAAAACAGCAGGTATTGCTTTGTTTGTATTCTCTTGTATCACTTTCATTTCCAGTTTAAGCAAACATTATATAATATGTGATTGCTTTAATTACAAATCTTTAATGTACAATTTCAATGTACCTATTGTCTTTTTTATACTCAGCATATTTTTGTTTTACAACCCAAACAAAGCACAATTATTAAGCAAATTTCAAAAATATATTTTGCCGTCTATTTTAGTAGTTTCACTAAGCATTATAACCATTTTATCCGCTCCAGACTTTTTTCTTTTTAAAACACCAAATAAGACAAATAAGCCTATAGATTATTCTATTATATCTAAACCTTCTGAAAATACATTAAAAGAATTATTGACAGAAAATGATAAAAAATTAGTAGCCTTTGTTGACCCGGAATGTACATTTTGCCAAAAAACGATAATCAAATTGAGCATTATGGCAAGGAAATTAAAACTTTATAATCATATTTTTTTATTAGAAACGGACGGTAGCGAAAAAATAGATGATTTTATGGCAAAATATCATTTAGATAAATTAAATCATCAATACTTTTTTGTTAATGATGTTGCCAAATTAAATAAAGGTAAGTTTCCGTATATTATTTTAGCCGAAGGCGAAAACATAAACTACGAATTTGAATACCGAAACTTAGATGAAAAAACCATCAAACAGTTTTTTAAAAACTAATTTTCTTCTAAAAAAGATATAAAACATAAAGGTTTCTTTTACACATTCTATTCCGTACCTTTGCACCGCCAATGCAAAACGAAGATTTCACATACCAAGAACCAGAGTTTATTGATGTAGAAGGTGCAAGAGTGCACAACCTTAAAAACATTAATGTAAAAATACCAAGAAATCAATTGGTTGTTATTACCGGTATAAGTGGTAGCGGTAAATCTTCGTTAGCTTTTGACACTATTTATGCCGAAGGACAAAGGAGATATTTAGATACTTTTTCTAACTACGCCCGCCAGTTTATAGGCAATATGGAACGCCCCGATGTGGACAGCATAACGGGTTTAAGTCCTGTAATTTCTATAGAGCAAAAAACCGTAAGTAAAAACCCTCGGAGTACTGTAGGAACGATTACTGAAGTTTATGATTTTTTCCGTTTATTTTTTGCTCGTGCAGCCGATGCTTATTCTTATGTTTCAGGCAAAAAAATGGAGCAATTTTCTGAAAATCAGGTTTTTGACACCATTTCAGAAAAATATAACAATCAAAATATAGCTGTTTTAGCTCCGCAAGTACGTGGGCGAAAAGGACATTATAGAGAACTTTTTGATTCTTTATTTAAAAAAGGATTTTTAAAAGTAAGAGTAGATGGCGAAATAGTAGAAATAACGCCTAAAATGCAGGTGGATAGATATAAAGTGCATGATATTGAAGCCATTGTAGATAGACTTAAAGTAAAAGAAGGTAATGAAGATCGTTTAAAAAAATCTTTAGATACCGCTATGAAAATGGGAGAAGGTTTGCTTTTTATTTTAAATATAGAAACCAATGAAGTAGCCCCTTTTAGCAAAAACTTAATGGATACCGATAGTGGTATTTCTTACGATACGCCTTCGCCTAATACTTTTTCATATAATTCGCCTTACGGAATGTGTCCTACCTGTAAAGGTTTGGGTTTCAACCTACAATTAAGTGAAGAATTAATGATTCCTAATCCTAAAATGAGTATTAATGATGGAGGAATTGAACCCTTAGGAAAACGCAGAAAAGGATATTTATTTGATGAATTAAAAAGATTTGCCAAAAAATATAAGTTTGATTTAGCCACACCTGTTGAAAATATTCCGAGAGAAACGCTAAACGTAATTTTATATGGAGATGCCAACCAAGATACGCCTACCAATAATTATGAAGAAACAGATGCTGACAGGTGGTACACTTTAGATAATGGCGGTGTGCAAGGCTTGCTAATGAGAAGCTATAACGATACCAGCTCGGATAGCATTAGAAAATGGGCAGAAAAATACATGATTCAAGAAACCTGTAATTCTTGCAATGGTTATCGGCTTAAAACAGAATCGATGCATTTTAAAATAGATGGTTTACACATAGGGCAAGTAGCAGCTTTTAATCTTGATGATTTAAAACAGTGGCTTACTAATATAGAAACCCGATTAAGCACAAAACAACAAGAAATAGCTACCGAAATTTTAAAAGAAATTAGAGAACGCATAGGCTTTTTGTTAGATGTTGGTTTAGGATATTTAAGCCTTGACCGACCGTCAAGAAGTTTATCCGGTGGAGAAGCTCAGCGTATTAGACTGGCTACGCAAATAGGTTCTCAGCTAAGTGGCGTTACCTACATTTTAGATGAACCCAGCATAGGTTTGCACCAAAGAGATAATGAGCGGTTGATACAATCTTTAAAAAAATTAGCGGCTGAAGATAATACCGTTATTGTGGTAGAACACGATAAAGATATTATGCTGGCTTGCGATTATTTAATAGATATAGGGCCAAAAGCAGGAGAGCATGGTGGCGAAATTGTAGCACATGGTACACCCAGTGAGTTTAAAAAATTTAGAAGTGAAACTGCTGATTATCTATTTGGCAAAAAAGAAATAGCCGTACCCAAAACAAGGAGTAAAGGCAATGGCAATTTTATAGAACTTAAAGGTCTTACCGGCAATAATTTAAAAAATATAGACATTAAGTTTCCTTTAGGTACATTTATATGTATCACAGGTGTTTCGGGAAGTGGAAAATCTACTATAGTTAATGAAACCCTCTACCCTATTTTACACGAGCATGTTTATCAGGCTAAAGACAAACCTTTGCCATATAAAAGCATAAAAGGTTTAGAACATATAGATAAAGTAATAGAGATAGACCAAAGTCCTATTGGTAGAACTCCCCGGTCAAACCCTGCTACTTACATAAAAGTATTTGACGAGATTAGAAAGCTGTTTTCTATGACTCCCGAAGCTCAAATTAGAGGTTTTCAACCGGGTAGATTTTCTTTTAATGTAAAAGGTGGCAGATGCGAAGAATGTAAAGGCGGTGGCGTACAAGTTATAGAAATGAATTTTTTGCCCAACGTAGAAGTTGAATGTCCTAAATGCTTAGGCAAAAGATATAATAGAGAAACACTGGAAGTTCGCTACAAAGGAAAATCTATTTACGATGTGCTTGAAATGACCGTAGAAGATGCCGTAGATTTTTTTGAAGCATTGCCCAAAATACATAGAAAATTAAAGACTCTTTTAGATGTAGGCTTAGGATACCTACGCTTAGGACAAAGTTCTACAACTATTTCCGGTGGCGAAGCTCAGCGAGTAAAACTATCTGCTGAATTAAGTAAAAAAGATACAGGAAGCACATTTTATATATTGGACGAACCCACTACAGGACTTCATTTTGAAGATATACGAGTTTTGCTAAAAGTTTTAAATAAATTAGTAAAAAAAGGAAATACCGTATTAGTTATAGAACACAATATGGATGTTATAAAAATGGCTGACCACATTATAGATATTGGTCCTGAAGGTGGCGAAAAAGGCGGTACTATTGTGTGTGAAGGCACTCCGGAGCAAGTAGCCAAAAACAAAGAAAGCCACACCGCTAAGTTTTTAAAGGCAGAGTTGAAGTTTTAAAACTCATTCGTACCACGAATATGTACCAGAGGAAGTAGAATAGAAGAAATATCTCTTTCTATCGCATTGGTCAAAATATACCAATCTGAACAAAATAGGAACAAGGTATAGAATATCAGTAATACTTGCCACTAAAAAAATAACAGCTTTCCATTAACAAATAAACATTAATACCTAATAATTAAACATTAAAACCCTACCTTTGCACGCTCAATTTAAAAGCATAAATGAAATCAATTAGAAATATAGCTATTATAGCTCACGTTGACCACGGAAAAACTACTTTAGTAGATAAAATAATTCAAGCCTGTAAAGTATTTGAAGACCATAAAGAAGTGGGAGAACTGCTTTTAGACAATAACGATTTGGAAAGAGAAAGAGGAATTACTATTCTTTCTAAAAATGTATCGGTAAACTATAAAGATGTTAAAATCAACATTATAGATACTCCCGGGCACGCAGATTTTGGTGGAGAAGTAGAACGTGTGTTAAAAATGGCAGATGGCGTATTACTTTTAGTTGATGCGTTTGAAGGTGCTATGCCACAAACCCGATTTGTACTGAGCAAAGCTTTAGAATTAGGTTTAAAACCTATTTTGGTAGTAAACAAAGTAGATAAAGAAAACTGCACACCCGATATAGTACAAGAAGATATTTTTGAATTAATGTTTAATCTTGATGCCACAGAAGAACAATTAGAGTTTACCACTATTTTTGGTTCGGCTAAACAAGGTTGGATGAGCCAAGATTGGAAAAAACCTACCGATAATATTTTCCCGCTTTTAGATGCTATACTTACAGAAATACCTGCTCCTCCTGTTGTAGAAGGTACACCTCAAATGCAAATAACTTCACTTGATTTCTCTCCTTTTACGGGAAGAATAGCCATAGGAAGAGTAGCCAGAGGAAAAGTGGAAGAAAATAAAGATTATATGCTTTGCAAAAAAGATGGCAATAAGAAAGTGAGAATTAAAGAACTACACACTTTTGTAGGCATGGGAAAAGATAGAGTTAAAGAGGTTCTTTGTGGCGATATTTGTGCTGTTACCGGCTTAGATGATTTTGAAATAGGCGACACTATTGCCGATTTAGAAAGCCCCGAACCACTAAAACGTATTAAAGTAGATGAACCTACTATGAGTATGCTATTTACCATAAATAATAGTCCATTTTTTGGTAAAGAAGGAAAATTTGTAACCTCTCGCCAGCTTAGAGAAAGATTGTACAAAGAACTTGAAAAAAACTTGGCACTTAGAGTAGAAAATACAAATACCGAAGATAAATTTATAGTTTACGGAAGAGGTATTTTACACTTATCGGTGCTTATAGAAACCATGAGAAGAGAAGGTTATGAACTACAAGTGGGCAAACCTCAAGTTATTACCAAAGAAATAAATGGCGTAAAATGCGAACCCATAGAAATATTGGTAGTAGATGTTCCCGAAACTTCATCGGGGAAAGTAATAGAAATGGTAACTCAACGCAAAGGGGAACTTGAAGTGATGAACCCTAAAGGAGATTTAATGCATTTAGAATTTAATATTCCGTCAAGAGGACTTATAGGACTTAGAAATAACATGCTTACCGCCACAGCAGGAGAAGCTATTATTACGCATAGGTTTAAAGAATTTGCTCCTTACAAAGGCGATATAGAAAGCCGTTCTAAAGGCTCGTTGGTTTCTACAGAGCAAGGGCAAGTATTAGCTTACGCCATAGATAAACTACAGGATAGAGGACGATTTTTTGTAGAGCCGGGTGAACAAATTTACAAAGGACAAGTTATAGGCGAACATACTAGAAACAACGATTTAGGTGTAAATCCTATTAAAGGAAAAAAACTAACAAATATGCGTGCTTCGGGTAGCGATGATAATGCTAAAATAGCTCCTAAAATTAATTTTTCTTTAGAGGAAAGTATGGAATATATTAATGATGATGAGTACTTAGAAATTACGCCTGAAAATTTACGTATGCGTAAAATTGATTTTAGACCTTAGTATTTTATTCTTTAAAAGGTTTGTAATCAATATTCCATGGAATATTCCAACAATTATCATTGTATAGTTTTATAGTCTTTTCTGTAAAAGAATAATTGTAAGAATTTTTATTATAACGAATATCAGTATTTTTAGCGTATAAAACTTTTTGGTAAAAACTTGGTTTATAAATAGTATTTACTCCTAATGGATCTAAACCAATTTTTAAAAAAAATAATAGTAATTCATAATTGTATAATTTGTAAGCCACAATTAATAAATTATAATTATTAAAATAAAAATCTAAATTGGTATTATGTTGGTAAATAAACTTTACAATTTCAACATGCCTTTTTAAACTTCGCTTCTTAAAATTTTTTGAAACATATTTAAAAAAAGAACAACTTCTTATTTCTAACTGTGAAGTTAAAATAGTATATACTATTGGTTCACCATATTTGTTTTTAGCCATAAAATTAGCACCCTTACTTAATAGAATGTTCACTTTTGCATAATCTATTTTTTTTTCAATAAAACAAATTGCTAGTTCTATATTTAAGGGATGCTCAGTATCTGAAATTAAATTACTATAATTTGGATTTTTACGTAAAGCCCAAAAATCATCTACGATAAATTCTTCAAGTCTATAATATCTTAACCTATTATAATCTAATTGATGATAATTACAGACAGGTGCACCAAAACGATGTAATAGTAAATTCTTTATTTTTTTATAACTAATTTGTTTTTCATCAATAAGTTCGTAATATTCAGAAATATCAGTAGCGTTATCAGCTAACCATATCATTTCTGTAGCACCAAAAATTTTTGAAATTGCATACAAATCTTCTCTTAAATCATTAAAAAAATATAAATTATAGCTTTCATAAATGATTCTGTACCTATAAAAAGTATAAACAACCATAATTTCTTCATATATATCAATACTATACATAAAAGGACCAGAAAATGAAATATGAAATTGTAATTCATAATCTTCCTCTATATATTCATATTGATTACAAAATATCTCCCAATCTCCTTCTTCTTTTTTTTCATTCATTACAGCTTTTTCTATTTTAAGTTCCTTTAAAAGTTCAAGTTCTTTTAAAAATTGTTTAGGTTTTCTTCTTCCATATAATCCTGTGTCCATTATTAATACTGCATTAGTTGACATTTTAATATTTTTTTTCACAAAAATATAATAGCAAAACGCACTGTATTTACAATTTGAAATATTTTTCTTAATTTGGTCTATTATGAGCATACTAACACGAGACGAAACACCCAGTAATTACGAACGTATTTTTATTATACTTTCAGGATTTTTTATTGCTTCTCTAGTTTTAACTAATTTAATAGCCGGTCGGTTTTTTACTATTAACATTCCTACTTTAAATGTTGATTGGCATTTAACTTCCGGAGTAATAGCCTACCCTATTACTTTTTTAGTTACCGATATTATTTCTGAAATATATGGCGAAAAACGAGCTAAACTATTAGTATTCACAGGATTTATCATTAGTGTTTTTACGGTAGTTATTATCATTACAAGCATAAGTTTACCCATTTGGGATCGTTCTCCTGTTTCCGAAGCATCATACAATAATGTTTTTGGTTTAGCACCGGGTATAGTTTTTGGCTCTATGGTAGCTTATTTAAGTGCTCAGTTTATTGATGTAAAATTATTTGAGTTTTGGCGAAAACTGACTAAAGGCAAACATCTTTGGTTAAGAAACAACGGTTCTACAATAATAAGTCAACTGGTAGATAGTGTTTTAGTTGTTATTATTGCCTTAATTATTTACCCTACCATAACGGGCGTATCAGAACCGCTTACATGGAAAGAAGCCTACGTTATAATAGTGGGACAATACATATTTAAAGCCCTATTAGCATTGTTTGATACCCCATTTATTTATTTAAGTGTTTATTTAATTAATAAAAAATTATGACTATCCATTATTATACCAATAATTTATGCTTTATAATAGTATATAGGAACGTTTAAGTAATTTTAGTTACAATTTGTAGTCTTTTACTTTTGTCTTGATACAAAAGTAACAAAAAATCAAGACTGTAATCAAAAACACTAAAATGCTATAAAACAGACGAGGACAAATTAATGTATGCTCAACTTCATTTTTCCTAAAGTATTTTCACTCGTTGGAGCATACTAATTTGTCTGTTTACTGTTTTATAATTTTATTCATTTTGGATGTCTGTTTTACATCATTTCTTAACGTATTTTTGATTAAGGTCGGGAAAAGTGCACCTTAAGTTTGCAAGTGGGGAACCCATTAACCGAAAACTCCGTAAAAAATTAAACTGTTTGAAGAACGGAGTGATGAGTTTTTGATTTTTAGGAGTTGAGGTTATAATGGGTCGCTGAAAACTTAGTGCGATTCTTTTGTAACTTTTCTTCTAAAGAAAAGTTAATGTAAATCTTTACAGATAGTCATATAAAAAATTAAAAAAATAGCATTAACTTTATTCCATATAAACCCCAATTATGAAAAAAGTAACCCTAAGCCTATATTTTACCATATTCGTATTTATAATTTTTGCTCAGTTAGATATTAATACCATAAACAAACGCATGGTTAAAATAGACAATAATTTGTTTATAGATAAATATGAAACTTCTAATGCTGACTACAATCTTTTTTTAGATTATTTAAAAGCTAAAAATGAAGCACAGTACTTAGAAGCAAGTGTAAAAAGCAGCTATTGGACAGAAATGCTAAACCATGGAGAATCTTTTGATGCTTATTACAATACACACAAAGCTTACAATAAATATCCTGTTGTAAATATAAGTTTTGAAGCTGCTGAGGCATACTGCCAATGGCTTACGGAACAATACAATAATAGTGATGAAAGAAAATACAATAAAGTAGTCTTTAAATTGCCCAGCGAAAATGAATGGACTTTAGCTGCAAATGGCGGTAACGATAAATTAGAATATCCATGGGGTAGCCATAAAATATCTAACAACAAAGGATATTATTATTGCAATTTTGTAATAAAAAAAGACGCTGATATAAAAACAGTAACGGCACCGGTACACAGCTATAAAAAAACAGTAACAGGTTTATACAATATTAGTGGCAATGTAGCAGAAATGACCAATAAAAATGGTACTGCCATAGGTGGTAGCTGGAATGATGACTCAAGTAAAATGAAAATAAACACCTCCGAAAATATAAGCCAATACACCCACCCTATGCCTACCGTAGGTTTTAGAGTAGCTATGGAAATAGTACAAGAGTAATCATGAAATATATTTTAGTTTTAGGACTTATATTTGCCTTTAATATGAGTGTATTTTCACAAAACGACAACCCAAATTACGATAAAGAATTAGCCGAAAAACTTGGTGCAGATGAGTATGGCATGAAGCAATATTTTTTTGTATTATTAAGAACGGGAAATAACGACACTACCAATCAAGAATTTATAAATAAATGCTTTGAAGGGCACATGAGCAATATTTGGAAATTAGAAGAAGAAGGGAAACTAATAATAGCCGGTCCATTTTTTAAAAACGACAAAGATTATAGGGGCTTATATATTTTTGATGTGAAAAATAAGGAAGAGTTAGAGAAGGTATTGTTAAGCGACCCTGCCATTGAAGCAGATTTACTAAGTGCCGAAATAACTCCTTGGTACGGCTCTGCTGCTTTAAAAGAATATTTAAAGTTCTCTGATAAAATATGGAAAAAGAAACCATAATCTCCATTTCAACAATATTTATAAAACAAAAAATGCTCCGATTTATCGGAGCATTTAACATTTACAAACAATTTAATTAATTATTTATACTATTTCGTTCCAGTAATGTGTAACTGACCAGAAATATTTGATGTAGAGCCAGAAGGAGAACCTAATGTAACATTTACATCAACAGCATTTGTTGTACTAAAATCTGCTGTACCGTTAATTAAAAAATCTAAAGTACTACCATTTTGCTCAAAAGAATATGCCGCATCTGTAATAGTTAATACTTTAGTAGAAGCATTATACGTTCCAGATACTTTTGGTTTTAAACCAGTAAATAAACCTTCTAAATTAATTTCTAAATAATACGTTCCACTAACTTCAGAAACTATAGTAGGTGCTACTTCCGGAGTAGTAGGATTATACAATGTATCTGGGTCAGAATATACATATCCTGTTAAAGAGCCATTATATGTACCACACACATCGCAAGTAGTAGCATCAGGGTCTGTAACACACGTTCCATCTTGACAAATTTCGCCTGTTGGACAAGTTATACCTTCACAAAGGTCTTCTTCTCCGCATGACTGTAAACCAAATGTTATAGCACCAGCTACAAATAAACTTAAAAATATTTTTTTCATTATTTTTCTTTTTTGTTTTAAAATTAAAATTACGGCACAAAGGTAATTTCTTATAAAATAAAATACTAATTATACTCCATTTAAAAGTACGACATTTGAAAACTTATACTTTTGTAACACCCAAGCTCACAAAACAAAAAGCCTGTGATTTAATGTTCACAGGCTTTTTTAATCTTTAAATTTAACAGTTTAGTGCTACTCAATAATTTTGTAGCTCGTTTCAGCTAAAGCTGTTTTAATGGTATTTTCATCAGCTTTGTGTTCGTCATAACTAATGCTGGCTGTTCCTTTTTCTAAAGAAACGGATACACTATTTACTCCTTCCATTTTTTCAAATGCTTGCTTTACATTGTTTACACAATGCTGACACGACATACCTTGTATGTTAAAAGTTGTTTGCATTAGTGAGCACACTCTTTTTTAGCTCCGTCTTTACTGCAATCTTTCTTTGCACCATCTTTGCTACATTCTTTACTATTGGCTGCATCTTTACTGCATCCACCGGCACTACCCTTACTTGCACAGCAAGATTTTGCTTTAGGTTTGCAACAGTCATCTAATTTAGCATAAGCTTCTCTGTCTGGCATTGAATTGTCTGCCCAATATCCTGTACCGTTAATTGCTTTAACTATCTCGTCTTTGCTTACTACTTCATTATCAAATTTTACCGATAATTCTTTTGTATCTACGTTTAATAAAACTTTTTTAACGCCTTCTAATTTGCTTACTGATTTTTCTAATCTCTCTTTGCACATATCGCATTGAGCACTTGTTTTAATCACTATTTTTTCAACTCCGGCAAATGCTGTTGTAGCAAAAATTAAAGCTAAACTTAATACAATCATTTTTAAATTTTTCATTTCTTTTCTTTTTTAATTTGTTTACAAAAATATAAATAATTTGGTTATTTTTTCTCTTTATATGGAATGGTTAAACGCAAACCTCCGTAAATTCTTGGTCCTCCCAAAGGTCCCCATATCATTGATGCATCAAAATATTTGCCAAAAGCGTCATCGCTGGCTATTATTGCATCTTTTTGCCAATAATTTGTTAGATTTTCGGCTCCTAAATAAAATTCCCATTTTTTAACTACAGCAGTTATTTGGCTGTTTAAATTGAAAAATATTTTAGATTCATCTGGTCGTTGATACGCCACAGGATTGGTACTTGTGCTTGGCAAGCGTGATTTGCCATACAACTGTCCTGTAACATTAAAACGCCATTTTTTATTTGGAGTTTCGTAATCTATGGTTGTTAAAAATTTATGTCGTGGCACGTACGGAGCTATTTTTAAACCGCTATTATAGTTTACATGTACATCATCAAATTTGTAGGCAAGCTGTATATCTAAACCTTTTGTGGCTTCTACTCTGGCTTCTATTTGTAGGCTGTTTGCATAGCTTTTGCCGTCTAAATTATAAAAATGCAACTCTGTAGGCGTTTCATAATCACTCACTATTTGATTAGTGAAATCGGTTCGGTAATAATCAACTACTATACTTGCCGGCTGAAAACCTAAATTAAATTCTTTCATTAAACTTCCTCCCACATTCCAAGCACTTTCATAACCCAGTTTTTCATCAATAGATATAACTCTATTACTTGCCAATGCCTGTATATTTTCAGCTATAATATTGGCTGTTCTGTAGCCTTTGCCTACGGCAAGTTTTAAAGTAAAATCTTTAGGCATGATATATTTAAAGTTAAATTTTGGAGAAATCCAAAAACCATGAATACTGTTATAATCGGCACGAATACCCGCTACTAAAGACAACTTTTTATAATCTTGATAAGTATATTCAGCAAAAACACCGGGTACATTTTCTGTTCTACCCAAATTTAAAGCGTCTAAATATTCATCAAATTTATTAAATACATAGCTCGCCCCTACTTTCATTTCATTATTATGATTTTGCATTTTTGATTGAAAAATGAAATTTACATTGCCATAATTTTCTTTGGCATTATAAAATCTATTGCCGTACCAGCCTTGTTGCTGATGATTGTAATATCTGTACTGAACACCAATACTTTGCAACTGATTATTAAACATAAATCCTGTTTTAGCAAAAGCATCCCAGCGTCTGTTAATGTTGGTAGTTCTAAATAATTGTGTCTTATTTTCATTCAATTTTAAATTAGGCAATTGTCCCGATTCACGTTCATCAAAAGTATAATTTACGCCAAATTGTGATTTGAATTTATCGCCATTATATTTCCACTTGTTAGAAATAACAGCACTTTCATTTAATGGCACATCTTGGAAACTGTCATTATTGCTATCGTGCTTAAATTCGTGTATTCTGCCATGTGCTAATAATATGGTACTCCATTTTTTATTAAAACGATGTGAAACATTGGTATTTAACTCAAACTGACCGTGCCTTGATGCAAAAAGATTTAGATAAAAGCGTTCAGAATTATCCGGTTCTTTATAGTTGTAATTAATTTGCCCCGTAATGGCCTCGTATCCATTTACCACAGAACCTGCTCCTTTATTTATAGAAATACTATTCATAAAGGGCCCTGGAACATACAACATACCAAAACTATTGGCTTGCCCTCTTATGCTGGGCATATTTTCAAACATAGTTTGAGTATAAATACTGTTTAAACCAAGCATTTTCATTTTTTTGGCTCCTGTTACGGCATCGCTAAAACTAACGTCAACGGTAGCATTTGTTTCAAAACTTTCCGATAAATTGCAACAAGCCGCTTTGGTTAATTCTGCACTGTTTATAGTCTGCTCATTGTAAGTAACAATATAAGACCTATCCAATTTCTTTTTAACCACCTGCACTTCCTCCATTACATCGGGGTCAAGCATAACATGCAGTTCGTTAACTTTTTTAGGAATATCTATTACTTTTTCTTTAAAACCAATGTAACTAACTTTAATTTGCGAGTAGCTTTCATCTACTTTAAATTCAAAATAGCCATTTTCATCGGTCATAGTGCCGTGCAAGCCATCCATGGTGCTAACATTAGCTCCAAAAAGGCTTTGCATTTCTGCTGTAGAGCCATCGTGAACATAGCCCTTAACTAATTTATTTTGTGCAACAGCACACAAAACACTAAACTGCATGAGCAGTATTAATATATTTTTCATTATTCTGTTTGTTTTTTAATTAGTAATAAAACTTTACCACTACTCTATTGAGTAGATTAAAAAAAACAAACTGCTAACAAAGGAAAGATTGTTGCATTATTTGCAAGGGGACTTGCTCTTTTGCAACAACATAGTGATGATGATTATTTAAGTAATTTGAAAAATTAGGAGAAATTTCCTTTTCAAATAAAAGATTTAAGGGTAAAACGGCTATATCAATCTGAAAATCTACTACCGAAGATATAATTAAATCGGCATTGGCATCTATTGAGCCATTAAAACTTTTACAACACTTGCTTTTTTTAGTAAATGAAGTATGTTTTTCTGTATGACATTTAACTTGTGTAGTTTCCATACTACACGAGTTTTTATTTTTAGAAAAAGAAATTTCTGTTGTGTTAGATTTTAAACAAGTATGGGTATAAAAAGGTATAGTTATGCTGGCAAGCAACATAAAAAAACTTAAATACACAATAACGATATTTCTTAAAATGAGTTTAATATCCTAAAAATTTAGGAACAAATATATGCTATAGCATTTAAACTTTTATTTCTTTATAAAGCTTTTAACACTTTTTTGAGAATGGTTATTTTGAAGTATTACACTATAAATACCACTATTTAAAGATGAAATATCTATTGTAATATCTTCTTCAAACTGTTCTTTTTTAGATAAAACTACTTGCCCCAATACATTTATTACACCATAAAAAACCACCTTATTTTCCTTATTGAAAGAAATAGTTATGCTATTCTCGCTGGGGTTGGGATAAAGAACAAAATCAAAAGCATACAAATCTTTAATTGCCGGTTCAATTATAGGAATAGAATCTTCGGTAGGCGTGGTAGTGTACATTAAAACGCCTCCGCTTATATTTCCTACAAAATAATCTAAAGCATTATTATGGTCAACATCTGTAATAAATAAATTGGTTTGTAATCCTGCTTTTACAGGCAGTAAAGTAGAATCTAATAAAGTAAAACTTCCATTTTTTAGAGAATCGGTATTAACTTCAAAACTTAGTATATTTCCTACATCTGTTCCTGTATATAAAATGGTGTTGCTATCTGTTGGTAGTACAAAAGGTGCACTATAGCCTTGTATAAATCCGGGTTCGTTGGTAGCTATATTTCCCAGAGCTAAATTTGAGCTGTCTTGATGAAAAACGGGTGCTGTAGCTGTACCAAAGTTCCAATAATAGGCAATATTACCATAACTTCCTTCCTTTCCTACTACTAAATCTAATAAAGTATCTCCATTTAAGTCTATCAACTGAGGATGAGCTCTATTGCCCACATCTAAGCCAAAATAATTAAATTGGTTAAACACAAAAGTTGGAGCATTGCCCATGCCTGCTGTATTTTCGTAAAAAAGTAAAGTGCCGTCTTCTACGCCCACTATCATATCTTTATCTCCATCGGCATCTATATCTCCAAAAGTAGGTCTTATAAAGAAAACACCCAAATTGTTTAAATTAGCATAATTATCTGTTACCAGCTCAAATACAGGCATCGTATCATTTCCTACATTTTTATAGTACTTATTAATACTGTGTTTTACACCATTTTCATCAAATAAATAGCCATTGCACACCAGCATATCTAATAAAGTATCTCCACTTAATTCTTCAAAAACGGCATAACCAAATCCTCCCAAATCTATATTATCTTGTATTAAAAAATCCTTTTGAACAAAACTATAGCGAGAAGCAGGATTGCCCGTGTTTTTATAAAACCAAGAACTATTATAATTAACATGGCTGGTTAAAGTATTAGGCGAAACCAATAAATCTTTTAAGCCATCGGCATCTACATCTGCTTCAAAAGCAGCGGGAAACTCTACCACATTTACAGAAGCATTAAAAGAAGGATAAAAATAATCAACTGCACTTGAGTTCATGTGTGCATCTAAGTTGGTGTTGTCATTTTGTAAATACACTAAATTAGTAAAAGTTACATCGCCTAAAAGTAAATCGTATTTTCCATCGGCATTGGGGTCAAAAACTAAAATAGTAGAACCAATATGTTTAGCTCCTCCTGTGTTAGCATTTGAGCCTCCACCTTTACAAGATACATCAAAATTTATGTTATAATTAGTATTGCTTTCTCTAAATTGCCCCCAGCAAGAATTATACTCTTCATATATCAAAGAATCGCACCCATAGCCACTTTCTTGCGAAATATTTCTATATAGAATTACATCTCCTCCAAAAATGGGAAATACAACAATATCTATATCTCCATCGCTGTCTATATCTACTATTCCCGGCACATCTCCGTTTACATTATATAAATTAACTTGGTTGCCTCCTAAGTCAAATTCAAGAATTGATTTTACCAACTCAAAAGAAATTTGCCCATTAACTAATTGCTGTTTGTGCACTCTTATTCCTGCATTGGTCTGAGAAAAAATATCTACTAAGCCATCACAATTATAATCTTTAAAAATAGCAAAACCGTATATATCTTTTGGAAAAACCTCACTTAGCGTAGGAGCATAATTGTATTTCCCTGTTGAATCTAACAACAAAACTTTTATGGCATTTGATTTTTTATCAAAAACAATAAGATCCATTAATCCATCATTATTAATATCGGCATTTGAAAACTGTGGCAAATCTATTCCGCCCATCCAAGGGTGTTTTAGTGTATCATTATTTTCTATTACGGGAAAATCGTTAGCGTAAAACAACTGTGCTTCAAGTATTTTAAAACTTGAAAAAACTAAGAAAACGAGAAGTGCAGTTTTTTTCATACTTTATAATGATTATAGTGTGTAATAAATTTAAGTTTTGCGTTCTTTCTTTTTTGCTGCCGGAAAAAGAACATTATTTAATATTAAACGATACCCCGGAGAATTGGGATGCAAATTCAAATCCGTTTTTGGGTCGCCTACAAAATGCTGATAATCTTCGGGGTCGTGCCCACCGTACCAACTCCACATTCCGTAGCCATAAGTTCCGTGTATATATTTTGCTTCATTGGCTGCTTTATTTTCGCCTAAAATTAAAATATCAGATTTAATTACGTTTTTATTAAATGCCGTAGTTTGTCCCATAAAACCTTTAACCACTTTAGTATGATTTTGCGTAAGCATGGTAGGAACAGGATCCCATTTGGCAGAAAAATCAAACAATGTAAAATAATCTAAGTTTTTAGGTACTTTTCTACCAAAATTAGCATCTATATTAGAGTATTCATACTCATAAGGACTCATACGCAATTGAAAATTTTCAAAAGCTAATGTTTTATCAAAATCTAATTCATTTTGTGCATTGGGGCTTGGTGGGTCACCATCAAACATGTGATCGCAAATATCGGTACCTTCTGCTGCCAAGGCTATATCATAACTATCTGTGGCACTACACATGGCAAACATAAAACCTCCGCCTGCCACATAGTCTTTTATTCTTTTACTTATAGCCAGTTTTAACTGCGAAACCTTACTAAATCCGTACTTTTTAGCTATTCCTTCCAGTTCATCTACCTGCTCTTGATACCACGCTTGGTTTCTATATGCACTCCAAAATTTTCCATATTGACCTGTAAAATCTTCATGATGAAGGTGTAGCCAATCATACAAAAGCAGTTTATCGTCCATTATTTCAGAGTCATAAATAACATCATAAGGAATTTCGGCATAAGTAAGCACTAAAGTAACGGCATCGTCCCACGGAGCTTTAGATTTAGGCGAATAAACAGCAATTTTAGGAGCTTTTTCAAGCTTAGCAATATCCATATTCTTTTGAGGATCAGCTATTTGATTAAGAATAGCCGTGTATTGAGCATCTGCTATTACATCAAAACTAACACCACGTATATTACATTCATCTTGTATAGCTTTTATATATTTTATGGCGAAACTGCCACCTTTGTAGTTGAGCAACCAATCTACTTCTACATTTTCTGTAAGTGCCCAATAGGCTATACCATAAGCTTTAAGATGATTTTGCTGCTCGGTATTCATAGGTATTAATATATACGAAGCAAAAGCACTTGAACTAAACAACAAAATGGTTAATATTCCTATAAATTTCTTCATAATATCAAATTTAAGATAAAAATTAAGATTAATAATAAATGGGGTGTTAAAAAGGAAAAAAAGCGTGTTAAAATGCTAAATAATTTATAAAAATCTAATTTTATTACCATTTTTACTGAAATGCCATTAACTTAGACACGCAAACACATTTATTACCAATTTAATAATGAACAAAAACACTTTTCAGTCTGACCACATTATAGTAGGAGCAGGATTAGCGGGTATATCTACCGCTATAGAACTACTAAACAATAACCAAAAAGTACTTTTAATAGATAGAGATACGGAAGATAAAATGGGCGGTTTAGCCAAATTATCTTTTGGAGGTATGTTTTTTGTAGATTCTCCGGTACAAAGAAAAAGAGGTATTAAAGACAATCCCGATATTGCCCTAAAAGACTGGCTTTCTGTAGCTGATTTTAACGAAAATGATGTAATACCAAAACAGTGGGCTAAACTTTTTGTAAATAATACTACCGAACACGTTTACCATTTTCTAACACAAAGAAACGTCAGTTTTTTCCCTGTAGTACATTGGGTAGAAAGAGGTATGTTTAAGCGTGGCAATACTCTTCCCCGTTTTCACATGGTTTGGGGAACTGGCTATGAACTTTCTGAACAGCTAAAACACCATTTGCTTAATCACCCAAAAGCAAAAACCAACTTAACCATGGTTTTTAACTACAAAGTAGATGAAATATTAACCGAAGGTGGAAAAGTAACGGGCGTTAAAGGAATAAACGAACAAAGCAATGAAGTTTTTACGGCTAAAGCCGATAATACTATTGTAGCCACAGGTGGTTTAGGCGGAGATATAGCTCAAGTGAAGAAAAATTGGAATAGCGACTGGGGAACACCACCCGAAAAAATACTAAACGGAGCTCACCCTTATGCCGATGGCACAGTACATTTTGCTGTAGAAAAAGTAAATGGCAAATTAACTCATTTAGATAAAACTTGGCCTTATGCAGCAGGCGTACACCACCCTCGCCCTACTAAAAAAGATGACGGACTAAGTCTAGTGCCACCACGTTCGGCACTTTGGCTAAATTATGAAGGAGAAAGAATAGGACCTGTGCCTTTAATTACAGCTTTTGATACCAGATTTTTAGTAGATGAAATTTGCAAGCAGAAAAAGAAATTTACTTGGCAAGTAATGAATATGAAAATTCTGAAAAAAGAGTTTGCTATTTCCGGTTCAGAATCAAATGCAGCATTTAAAAACAAAAGTTATATTCAAGTAGCTAAAACCTTATTGTTTGGCAATCAAGCATTAGTGAAAGATATGTTAGATAATTGCCCCGACTTTGTGGTAGCTAACACCTTAGAGGAATTAGTACAAAAAATGAATGATTTAGAAGGCAATAATGATGTAAAACTAAGCTACGTAAAAGATGCCATAGACACTTATGATGCTCAAATAGACAGAGGACAAAAATATTTTAACGATGAGCAATTACGAAGGCTACAGCATTTGAGAAACTACTCTGGAGATAGAGTAAGAAACTGCAAATTCCAAAAAATTAATGATAGCAAACACATGCCTTTTGTAGCCATTAGAGAATATATTTTATCAAGAAAAACATTGGGTGGTATTCAAACCAATTTAAACGGTGCGGTACTTGACCAAAACGGCAATGCCATAGAAGGATTATATGCCGTAGGCGAAGCCGCAGGATATGGCGGTGGTGGCATACACGGCAAAGGAGCTTTAGAAGGCACATTTTTAGCCACTTGTGTATTAACAGGCAGAATAACAGCACATCATTTATCAGGAAAAAAATTAATAAAAACCATTTAAAACCATGAAAAAAAACGGAGCTCAAATAGCTACTCATGCATTAGAACAAATAGGCGTAAAATACACCTTTGGTATTCCCGGCACGCATACCACAGAAATATATGATGCCATAGAAAAATCTGGAAAAATAAAACCCATTTTAGTGGCTCACGAAGGCGGAGCGTCATTTATGGCAGATGCTATTTCAAGAACAACAGATTCTATTGGTTGCCTTACCATAGTGCCTGCCGCTGGGCTTACCCACGCCCTTAGCGGTATTGGCGAAGCTTATTTAGACGGTATTCCTATGCTGGTTATAGCCGGAGGTATAAGAAGAGATAGCGGTAAGCACTATCAGCTCCACCAGTTAGATATGAAACCAATAGCACAAGGCGTTACCAAAGCACAATATTTAATAGAAAGCCACGAAACCATAGCATCTACCATTTACGAAGCCTATCAAACAGCTATTAGTGGCGAACCGGGACCTGTTTTTATAGAGTTTCCTGTTGAAATAATGATGTTTAGCAAAGATGTTGACGAACTGCCTTCCTACAATTTATCTACGTTAAAACCTACAGCTTTAGACAAAAATATAGATGAAGCCGTAAAATTATTGCTTGCAGCAGAACACCCTATGATGTATTTAGGCTGGGGAGCCAAAGAAGCTAATGAATATAGCATAAAAATAGCCGAAAAACTAAATGCTCCGGTAGCACTCACCTTGCAGGGCAAAAGCGTTTTTCCCAATAATCATTCACTTTATACCAGTTGTTTTATAGGTGCCAGCGGCAAGCCAAGTAGTCAGTATGCCTTAAAAAAGCATGATGCGATGTTAGCTGTAGGAGTGCGTTTTTCAGAAATATCTACAGGAAGCTACGGTTTAGACAATCCTAAAGGACTAATTCATGTGGACATTAACAAAGATGTTTTTGACAAAAATTATAAATCATCAGTAAATATAGAAGGCGATGCTACTACCGTGCTTAAAGCTATATGGGAAAGAATAAAAGACAAAGACATTAAAAACGGCAATGAAAATATAGCTACCAAAATTGCAGAACTCAACAAAAAATATGACGATGAATGGTTGGTAGGCAAAAAAGACAATATAGTTTCTCCGGGCTGGTTTTTTGAAGGTTTAAACAAAAAGCTAAATGAAGATACTTATGTAGTGCTTGACGATGGAAAACACACTTTTTTGGCTGCGGAACTATTAAAAACATATAAACCCAATCATTTAATTTCTCCTACCGATTTTAACTGTATGGGCTACTGCATACCTGCTACTATCGCCACAAAATTAGCTCACCCAAACAAAACCGTAATAGGAATAGTGGGCGATGGAGCAGCACAAATGACTGGATTAGAATTAATTACAGCCAAAAACTACGAAGTAGCTCCTATCCTATTTGTATTTAACGATGGCGAACTGGGGCAAATAGCACAATTTCAAAAAGTACCTTTAAAAAATAAAACCTGCACCGTAATAGGAGGATTTAATTTTGAAGGATTAGCCGTAGCAACGGGTTGCGAGTATTTGCTTATGGAGAACGATAATAAAGTAGATGAAGTGTTAGATAAAGCTTTGGCTCTTGCAAAAGGAAATAAACCCATTTTAGTAGATGTAAGAATAGACTACAGTAAAAAAACTATGCTAACAAAGGGCGTTCTTAAAACCAATTTATCTCGTTTTCCTCTTGGTGAAAAAGTGCGTTTTATAGGCAGAATGATAAAAAGGCACGTTTTAGGATAATACATACTTTCAAAATGCTAACCTAAACGCTAACTTGACAGTTTAATAGCAACTTTTGTTACTAATCTATTAGGTTGTAATATTCGTGCTACGACTTGGAGTCTTGGCACGAATATGTCTGATAAAGGAACGTCTTTGCGAGTGAGGCACAAACGAAGCAATCTATTCAAAAAAAACCTCCCCTAAATCGTCATTACCGTAGAGGCGGTAATCCCTTACAATAAAACTGTGCTAACTAAATATTGAGATGCCTGCATCCGCACCGTGTCTGCCGACAGGTAGAGGTATGACGTACAAGAAACCGTCTATTTTACAAGCCAAAAGCTTTTTTTACTTCGTCAACTTTATCCAACTTCTCCCATGTAAATAACTCCACATTTAAAGTTACTTCTTTACCTTCCGGAGATTTGAATGTTTTTGTTTTTTTCTCGTATTTACGCCCCATGTGTCCGTAAGCAGCGGTTTCGCTATAAATAGGACTTCTTAAACCTAAGTTTTTCTCTATATCATAAGGACGCATTGGGAATATTTTAGCTACTATTTTGCCTATCTCGCCATCTGTCATATTAACTTTAGCTGTACCATACGTTTTTACGTTTATAGAAGTTGGCTCTGCCACACCAATAGCATAGCTTACTTGCACCAAAACTTCGCTACACAAACCAGCTGCCACTAAATTTTTAGCTATATGGCGAGTGGCATAAGCTGCACTTCTATCTACTTTACTTGGGTCTTTACCACTAAAAGCTCCTCCCCCGTGTGCTCCTTTTCCGCCATAAGTATCTACTATTATTTTACGCCCTGTTAAGCCTGTATCGCCATGAGGTCCACCTATTACAAATTTGCCCGTAGGGTTTATATGGTACTTAATGCTGTCATTAAAGAAATGATTGTATTTTGGATATTTAGCTTTAACTCTTGGAATTAAAATTTCTATCATATCCTTTTTAATTTTAGCCAGCATTTCTGCTTCATCTGCAAAATCATCGTGTTGCGTAGAAATAACTATAGCATCTATTCTTTGTGGCTTATTATCATCGCTATATTCTAAAGTAACTTGACTTTTAGCATCTGGACGCAAATAAGTGATTTCTTTATTTTCTCTACGCAATGCTGCTAACTCTTGCAAAATATAATGAGATAAATCTAATGCTAAAGGCATATAATTTTCTGTTTCGTTGGTAGCATAACCAAACATCATACCTTGGTCTCCTGCTCCTTGCTCTTCAGGGCTTTTTCTATCTACACCTTGGTTTATATCCGGGCTTTGCTCGTGTATGGCACTTAAAACACCACAACTATTAGCCTCAAACATATATTCACTTTTAGTATAGCCTATTTTTTCTATCACTTTTCTGGCTATATCCTGCACATCTAAATATGCCTTAGACTTTACTTCTCCGGCTAATATAACTTGCCCCGTAGTTACTAAAGTTTCGCAAGCTACTTTAGAATCTTTATCAAAAGCTAAAAAATTGTCAATTAAAGCATCTGAAATTTGGTCAGCTACTTTGTCTGGGTGTCCTTCAGAAACAGATTCTGATGTAAATAAATATGGCATTGTATTTTCTTTTTTTAATTTAACGCCTGCAAAGGTATTAATTATGTTACTTTATTTCCGTATAAAAAATTTCTTTTTCTTCTATTTTACCAATTAATTTATTGCCAATAGAAACAGCTCCTACACCTTTGGGCGTGCCTGTATAAATTAAATCGCCCGTTTGGAGCATATAATAGTTAGAAATATAGGAAATTATAGTGTCTATATTATAAATCATTTGTTTGGTATTGCCCTTTTGAACTACTTCATTATTTTTTAACAATGAAAAGGTTAAATTTTCTAAATCATAATCCTTTTTATTTAAAAATGTACCTATAACGGCACTACTATCAAAACCCTTAGCTATTTCCCACGGATGTCCTTTTTCTTTTAACTGGCTTTGTATATCTCGTGCGGTAAAATCTATACCCAAGGTAAATTCATTGTAGTATTTATGGGCAAATTTAGCATCTATTTTTTTACCGTTTTTTGAAATTTTTATCACTACTTCTACCTCATAGTGTATG
The DNA here is from genome assembly GCA_020635995.1 of Chitinophagales bacterium. Lineage (NCBI taxonomy): Bacteria > Pseudomonadati > Bacteroidota > Chitinophagia > Chitinophagales > Chitinophagales bacterium. Next base: position 185,778 of record JACJYS010000004.1, read on the forward strand.
TCATTGCTAAAATTAGGATAATAAAAAGGTTTATCATCTTTAAGCAGTGCTGTAGGTGGTTTCATAAAAATTAAAGGATTTTCGGGAATAGCATTATTTAATTCCTTTGCATGCTCTGCATAATTTCTGCCTACGCAAAATATTTTCATTTTTTATTTTTTACTTATGCAAATATACCAAGCTATAACTAAAAATTGTATTACACCCTTGCCTTTAATTTTACCCAATACAATAAATCAAAAAAGCTGACTAAATCTGCGTTTTTAACTTTACTTTTCCAATCGCTTATATTTTCATACAGTTCTTTAAATACTTCAGCCTCCTCGTTCTTAGGGCTTGAAACTATTTTTTTAAAATATTTCATTAGCAAGCTATGCTCTTCAAATAACACTTCTTTCCTCAGCATTTCTCTGTAAAGATTTACACATAAGTTATTAGCCAACTCTATATTGCCCAATTCGTAATGAAGAATTAGTTGAAATAATTTTCCTGTAATTAAGCGTTGTGGTTGCTTTCTAATTTCATCATCTTCAATAAAAAGGTTAATTAAATCTAAGGTGCATTCATAATCTTTAGTTAAAAAAAGTGCCTTTGCTGTATTTTCATAAATGTATGATTTAAAACTGGAAGCCGTTACTGCCCAAGGATACATTTGCACTATTTCTTTGGCTTTTTTTCCTGCTTCGGGTAGTTTATCTAAAGCCAAATTAATTAATACTACACAAAATTCTAAACGCAGAATGTAGTAATCCTTTTTAACCAAAACTTTGGCAGATTTTTCGTTTTTAAGTTCAACTTTCACTTTGTTATATACCTTAAAAAAATCTTTGTCTTGCACTCGCACTGCCAATATTTGCAAATAATTCATAACCAAATCAAAGTAAAAGGCTTTATCTCTTTCTTTAAAATCATTATTGGCATTTATAAGGTTATACATCTTTTCATGCGATTTTAAACTGTCTTCTCTCTTCCCCAGCATACCATAACACATAATTTTAACATACTCTTTTATTACATTTAAAGAAATGGTATGTTTTGAATTTTCGGCTAAAACATCATTTTCAAGTATCTCATTAATTTCTCTAATTTCATTTTCAGTTCTGGGCGATAAACCCATTTTTAATCGCTTATGAATAATATCTGCTTGCAGTCCGTCTATTAAAATTCTTTGTTCTAACCAAGCCTGATTTATTTTCATTTCTTTCAATATTTCCTGCTCATTTTCAATATTATATACATTAAAACTATTAGAAGATTTGTATTTTTTCACATAAGCAATAGGCAGATAGTTTCTCAAGTCGTATCTTTCGCAAAGTTGTATGTATTTTAATATTTTTTTAAGTGCATCTTCTTTCAAACCTTTATCTAAAAGTATTTGCGTTTGCTGCAATAACTTCATTAATTCTATTTCAATATCATTTGAATAAGCAACTAATCCATTTACTATAATATCAAATAAATTGGTTTTTATAAAACTTAAATTCTTCTCGTTTTTAAGCCCGCTAAAATATTTTTTTTCTTGACTAACATTTTCCATTCCATTAATGTTGTCAAACAATTTTATATAAGAAGGCTTCGTACTATTTGTATTTATAAAGTATCTTTTTAAATACGTTTTTTCATGCGGTGACAAACTCTTAATCAATTTGTAAAGCGAATCATTAATAATCATACTATCAAATTTTTATCAAATTTCATCACTCTTATTTTATTATTAAAATATAACAGCACTTTTTTGTAAATAAGTAAATAATTCAGAAAATGGTGCTTTAAAAGAAATAAATATAAGACAATCAATTAGTTAAATGTATTTTAAGTACCTCAGAAACTTGTAATTATAGCTCAATTTGTATTTTTTATGCTCTTTATGTCCAATAAATTTGATGTTGAAATAAATAAAACATTATGAATTTATTATTTAACACATGGACCAAAATACAAGTATTATTTTTTCTATTTTCTTTTACAATTGCTTGTAATAATACTTCAAGCCAACATGATTTATTAGCACAAACTTCATTTAACTACACTAATAGTAATGAAGAACAACCTTACCAAAAAACGAATGAGGAAGTTATAACAAAAACGAATGAAATAAATACAAAAAATAAAAGAAGTATTAAAACATTTACCGATCCTCAATTTAATGCTTATTCCTTTCAATATCCTTCTAACTATGCTGCAAACGGAGGCTTTTTAAATGATATGTACGCATTTCCACATGCCAATTTAATTAGTGATGATAATAAGAATTTTATTTTTATAAACGATCCCAATTCATTTGCATACATGCCGGTAAACCAAGTTTTTGGTGGCTACGAAGGGCAAATGTATATGGGCTGCCTACTGGTTAATGCAATGGACGAATATACTCATGCAAATATTGCATTACAAAAAAAAGGCTTACAAAATATTAGCATAAAAAACCCGATTAAAGATAAAAAATTAGGAACGGCTTATACTGTTAATTGCGCAGATGCTGATGGAATAAATTGGCACGGAAAGGTTTATATAAAGTTTCAATATGTAGATAATATGCCTGTAATAATTCCTTTTGAAAGTGGTTATTTAACTACAAACAATAATGTGGAGGTAATAGAAAATGATTTTGCCATTTTTCAAGCAACATTTTTACCCAATATGCAAGTGGTTAATCAATTAGGAAATGAAAAGAGCAATCAGTTGCAACAAGCTACTGCACAAAACGAAGCCTATGTAAATCAACTAATTAAAAACATGCAGGAGTTTGATAAACAAATATTAAGCAATGCCGATAAAACAATAGACATCATTAATAACGAATCTCAACGGCTTAATCCTTTTACAGGAGAAATAATAGAAATAACGGAAGACAACAATCAATATTATTTTATAAACCAACAAGGCAATATCATATCCAATAATACAGGTAAGAGTCCGGGAGCAGATTATAAAGAAATGAAAGAATATCATAAATAAAATATTATAAAACAATTAAAAATTACTATTATGAAACAATTATTTACATTTATTTTAATGAGCATTTATTTAAGTGTTACATCTCAAACATTTGAGCTGGTAAAAGATATTTATCCCGGTAACAATAATTCTTATCCTACAAGTTTAACCACTTTTAATAATAAAATCTATTTTGGAGCAACTGATGAATTAGGTTCCGGTCTTTGGGTTTCTGATGGTACTTCTACAGGAACCTACAAAATAAGCGATGTAACTGTATCTTCTGACGAATACTTTGGAAGATTTACTGAATTTGATAGCAAATTGTATTTCTTAGGTTCTGATGCTACATATTCTTCGGAACTTTGGGTAACTAACGGCACAGAAACCGGAACTTATATGATAAAAGATATAAACCCGGGTGCTAACAGTAGTTTTATTCGTGAACTTACCGTTTTTAATAATAAATTGTATTTCATTGCAGAAGATGATATACACGGGCAAGAACTATGGGTTACAAATGGCACAGAAACCGGAACTTACATGGTAAAAGACATCAACCCTTTATCTTCTACTAACTATGAAGATCCGGAATTTTTGTTTGTTTTTAATACTAAATTATACTTTTCTGCCAGTGACGGAACGCATGGCAATGAACTATGGGTAAGCGATGGTACAGAAGCAGGTACTTTTATGCTAAAAGACATTTGGGTAGGAAATGGAGCGTCTAGTCCAAGAGATTTTATAACTTATAACAACAAACTTTATTTTAATGCATCTGATGATAATGGCAGAGAACTTTGGGTTACAGATGGCACAGAAATAGGGACATATATGGTAAAGGATATATATCCGGGAAGTGAGGATGGCATACTTTGGGTAAATAATGACGGATTTAAAATTGTTAATAATAAAATGTTCTTTTGGGCAGAAGATGGCACTAATGGAACGGAGCTTTGGGTTACAGATGGTACGTCTATAGGAACACATTTAGTAAAAGATATTTTCCCCGGGTATGATGGAACATTGGTAAACAGTTCTTGGCCAAGAAATTTTATGGAATTAAATGGAAAACTTTTGTTTGTTGCCAACAATGATACTTATGGGGTTGAATTATGGGAAAGCGATGGTACAGAAGTGGGTACTAAATTATTGAAAGATACAAATCCAAGCAACAGTACAAGTGGCACTTACAATATAGTAGATTTTAAACTTGGTACAAAAAGAAACAACAAGCTATACTTTATGGCAGATGCCGGCACCAATGGTTATGAACTATGGGGAACTGACGGCACAGAAACTGGTACCATAAAAATTGTTCCCGAATTTTCTACCACATATAATCCGTTTGAGTTTAATCAAAACTACGCAACCATACTTACCACTATGAATGGTGATATATATATGTCAGCTAAATTTGATGATAAGGGCTACGAACTATGGAAATACACGGCAGGAACTACCTCTATAAATACTATTGACAAATCAATAATATTTAATGTTTACCCTAATCCCACTTCTAGTTTATTAAATATAACCTGTGAAGAAGAAATTAATAAGATTGAAATAATGGATTTAGTAGGGAAAGTAGTTTTAGAGCAAAATTTGAATACCAATCAAATGAACATACAGGATTTACCTATTGGAATTTACTTATTAACGGTTTATGCCGATACAAGAATTGAAAGCCAAAAAATTATAAAAAATTAATTTAACCTTTAAACATTACAACTATGAAACAATTATTTACATTTATTTTAATGAGTATTTATTTAAGTGCCACCTCTCAAACATTTGAGCTGGTTAAAGATATATTCCCCGGAAGTGGAAATTCACGACCACATTCGTTGACATTCTACAGTAATAAACTCTATTTTACGGCAGGGAGTCCTAACACAGAAGAACAACTATGGGTTAGTAACGGTACAGAAGCAGGTACATACATGCTGAAAAACATTAATGATTCAATAAATTCTTATCCTTACGCATATACTGTACTTAACAATAAGTTATACTTTCATGCTTTTAATGCCAGTACAGGTACAGAACTATGGGTAAGCGATGGTACAGAAGCAGGTACACACATTTTAAAAGATATTGTTCCGGGAACGGAAGGTAGTATATTTCTAATACAACAAATTATTAAAACAAATAGTCATATTTTTTTTTCTACCTTAAGTGGGCAGTTGTGGGCAAGTGATGGCACTATGGCGGGTACAATTATGGTTCAAGAATTTAATGCAAGTTCTCTTGTTCTTTATATAAATTCTACAGCTATCTTAAATGATAGAATATTTTTTGAGGGAAATGATGATGTTTATGGAACAGAGCTTTGGGTAAGCGATGGAACGCAATCTGGTACTTATATGGTTAAAGATATTGCCTCAGGTTCGGGTGGTTCATCAATTAATGGTTTAACCACATTTAATAATAAAGTCTATTTTGGTGCAAATGGTGATGATAATAATGGAGATGAACTTTGGGTTACAGACGGCACAGAATCTGGCACCCACATTGTTAAAGATATTGTTCCTGGAACTGCATCTTCATACCCATACAATTTTATTGAATATAATAATAAATTATATTTTACAGTAAGTAATAATAACGGAGATGATGAACTTTGGGTTACAGACGGCACAGAAAATGGCACATATTTTTTTATGGATATTGATCCAACACATAGTAGATTTTACATTCATAAAAGTATAATATACAATAACAAATTATACTTTTTTGTTAGAAATTATGATACCGGAGGAAGCTATGCTAATAATAGTAACCAGTTATGGGTTACCGATGGAACAGTAAGTGGTTCTTATCCATTAAAAGAATTTTCGCATGATGATTGGTATTCAAGCAGAATATTAGATATAATTATTTATAATAATAAAATATATTTTGGTGCTAATGGAGATGACAATGGACATGAACTTTGGGAATCTGATGGCACAAGTGACGGAACAATAAAATTAGCACCCAATTCTTCTACTACATACGAACCATTAGATCCCAATGATGAAATGTATGATTTTAACTTTCAAATCCTAAATGGTTCATTATATTTCCCGGCTAATTATTATAATAACGGTTATGAGCTATGGAAATTTACAACTGAAACTACTGCTATAAATACTATTGACAAATCAATAACATTTAATGTTTACCCAAATCCCACTTCTAGTTTATTAAATATAACCTGTGAAGAAAAAATTGATAAGATTGAAATAATGGATTTAGTAGGGAAAGTAGTTTTAGAGCAAAATTTGAATACCAGTCAAGTAAACATAGAAAATTTACCTAACGGTATTTATCTATTAAAGGTTTATGCCCATAAAGGAATATCCAGCAAGAAAATAATTAAAAAATAACCAATTTTCACTACCTACCAAGGAAAAGGAGTGGTTTCTATACTACTCCTTTTCTACTACTATGTTGACATGTTAATAAGTAAATTTTACAAAGAACTAAAATTACTTAAATTTAACTAACCAAAATAAACTAAAATGAAATGGCGAAAATTAAATGGTCAAGAAGTTGGGAATGATATAGTAAGCATAGTGGAAGATACTATTCTCCGAGAAAAAATAGAAGGTAATGAAATTAAAATTTGTGTAGGTACCGACTCGCAAGTTTATAAAAAACATACTGAATTTGCTACGGTTGTAGTCTTTCTTCGCAAAGGAAGTGGTGGTTTTATGTACATTAATAACTATAAAGAATACAAAAAATTAGGTTTAAAAGAACGTATGATTTTAGAAGTAAGCAAAAGTATAGAAGTTGCTTACAGCTTTTGCCATTTGTTAGATGATTATAATGTTGATTTAGAAGTTCATGCCGATATAAATACTAATCCTCAGTTTAAGTCAAACTCAGCTCTTAGCGATGCTATGGGTTATATACTAAGTATGGGATTTCAGTTTAAAGCTAAACCTAATGCTTTTGCCAGTAGCAGCTGTGCCGATAAAGTAGTTTAGATAGACGGTTAGATTTTATAGACAGTTAGACTTATAGAAGTTTATAACACAAATCATTAGCTTGTATTTTTTGTTCTATTATTTTGCTTTTATGCAATGTATAAATTACATTTTCAAGCATTTTAAAGCTAATAATATCATTTGTACTCCACTCGGTACTGTGAAACCAATTATTTACATCTTCCAATTTCTGCCCGTAGCGTTTGCTCACTTCCGGCACACTATCTATTGAAGTCATAAACTGATGATTGACAAAATAAAGCACTTTAAGCATGGTTTTTAATGCTTCTGTTTTTTCGGCTATGGCTTTTTCCGTTGCTGTTATTACAAAACAAGGCCAAGGCGTTACAAATTCTCCCAACGATTTTAAAATTCCATTATCTACATAAGGCTTGGTAGTGTATCTTTCCCAGTAAAAAACATCTGTTTGTAATTTACTTAAAGACTCCAATGCTCCTTCTAAATTTTTGATAACCATAAATTGGTCTTTTTCAAGAGTTTTCTCTTTATACAAAGCATCTACGTAAGGCATTAAATGCGAGCCCGAACCAAAACGACTAATAGCATATTTCTTATCGTAAATTTCGCCATAATATTTTATAGGATTATTAGCTCCGGAAAACACACCCCAAATTAATGGCGTGTTCAAATATTTACTTATAATTTTTGACGGATTGCCTTCGGCTATATCTTTAATTACTCCTTCGGTAAGCAAAACACAAACATCTACTTCATGTTCTCTTAGGGCTTTAGTCATTTGCCCTGTACCGCCCTTATACTCTACCCATTCTACATTGACGCCTTCTTTTGTAAAAAGCTGATTTTCAATAGCTAAATGCCATGGCAAATTAAAATGTTCCGGTACGCCACCTACTCTAATTGTTTGCATTTTTTCTGTATTTAATTAAAATGCAAAATTACAAAACTTTAATAAGTCATAGCTCTATAAGGCAAATTCATTCTAAAACCTATTCCTATCCATGTATTGCTTCTGTCTTGAGCGTCCACATCGCTATTTACAGAGCGGTAGCTGATATTTATATCGGCAAACATATTGTGCCAAAACTGATAAGAGGCTAAAAACTCAATATAATTAACTCTGTATGCTACGCCCTGCCCTACAAAATTATCGTACTCATTTGTTGCTAAATTGCCATTAGATTCTTGAAAAATATCTCCTCCATAAAGTGTACCTGTGCTATCTATACCGTGCACTGCATTTATATACATTAATTGCAAATTCAAATTAGGCAATTTATTAGGCTGATATCTAATTATTCCTATAGCTTCTCTAAAATTTGCTCCCAGTGGGTGTGCCAGCTCTTGGTTGTAATGTGTATAATTTGCCAAAGTAGCGTTTCCGGCTCCACTATGCGTGTAAGTAAACGGACGAGCCATATTGTATTCTGCTTGAATATCTAAGTTTTTTAATCCTGCTACATTTACATATTTTGCTCCAATTTGTAGTGCATATTTATTTGCCCACCAACCATCTCTTTTTCTTATATGCGAAAAATTAAATTCATCCATTAATAATTGCCCATAAAACTGAACTCTACGTGCCACATTGGCTTTAAAATCAAATCCTATTACGGCATTATCCGGACTGCCCAAAGATTGTTCTATGCTTCTATAAAATATAATAGGATTCAAATAATGAAACTCAAAATGATTGCTTCTACTCATTATTACGCCTTCAAATACACCAAAATCTAACCAATGTGTGGCACTAAAATTCAAATGATGAAAAGCACCGTATTTTTTAGGCAATAATCTATCTGCTCCTCTGTTATACTGTGCTGTTAATTCAGCAAAAATACTTTGATAATTAATTCGCCATACTCTTATGTTCATTTTTAAAAACATATATGCATTGGCATTATCGCTTAAAAATAAAGAGCGGTAGCCATTTCCTATAAAGTTTTTATCATAGCCAAATTGAAAATCTATATGTTTAAGCACATTAAATGTCATATACCCTCGTGTAGTAAAATAATCTTGCCCTTTTACTTTATAATCTTTCCAATATCCATCGCCCGGCACGTTAGCATATTCCCTATCTATTCTTTCATCTCTTACAAAACTTGGAAAACGCATTAAATTGCTACTCAAGTGAAAGTAAAAACTCAGTTTTTTCTTTATAGAAGCTCTAAACTCAAAACCTCTTGGTATGCTAAAAGTTAATTTATCTCCTATTTCCGGAGCGAAATGCATTTGCAAAACAGGATTAACTCTTAGTGTAAATGCCTTAGTATTTACGGCAAACATGGAAGCTCTTTCGGGATAAAAAATCTTTAAAAATGGCTTGCGTTTAGTACTAAAAGAATCTACCCATTCTGAATTATCATTCATCAAATACTGCAAATTATAATTTAAAGACTTATTCAAATCTACATTAGAATTGTACATAGTTTCGGCATATTCTCCTATCCATGTTCTATTATATGGTTTTACCGAAGTATGCGGAAATGGCAAAATTTTTCCATATTGAATATCTAAACGTTCCATTTGATGATACGTGTAGGTATTTAAAGGCGTGTAAGTACCTTGTGCTTTTACAAAAACCGCAACAAACAACACAATAAAAGTGAAAAAATATTTCATAGGCAAAGTATCAAAACCCAAAAATAGCATATTATTGTTAAAAAGTGTAAATTACTTCTAATACCATTTCACGCTGGCAGCATAAGTTTCTTTTACACTAACCAATAAATTAAAGTATCCGCTAAGTAAATTGTTTTGCTCATCAAAATTAATATTAGAGAAATAAAATGATAATGCTTTGTACGGCACTTTCACATTTGATTTTACGGCAATTTTTTTAAATACTTTATTAGGTAGCTCTATTTTAAATTCTGTTAGCAATTCATCAAAAAAATAACTTTTATACTGTTCACTTAGTTTTTTAAATGCTTCTTCGTCAAAATTACTAAACACTTTATGGTCTATTTCTATTACTAAATCGTCATTTTCTATATTAAAAATGAAAGGAATACTTATTTTTCCTGTTCGTGGCGATGTTGTCCAATGTTTAAATCTATTGCTGGTTTCTCTAACTAAATTGATATTCCAAAAAGCACTTTCTTCAGTAGTGTTTAACCACCAAAAACATTCATAAGGATGCATTTCGGGGTGGCAACTATGGTTGCAATCTAAACACATCACGCCATACATGCCCACCACAGGATGTTTTTGTTCAAAATTATAATGAATATCTGTAGGATTAATTCTATGAATAGGATAAGATAAAGTACTTAACATAGATCTAAATTCTTCAGGTGGCGTATTCTCGCAATGAAGGCGATATTTTGTTAAATCCGATTCATTTTTTGGAAAAACATACGGTTCATTTGCTGTATCTTTTCTCTTTTTATTGCGTTTATAGCTCAGTTGTTTTTGATACATACCATATACATAAACTTGATATTTTGGCAAAATTGGTATTAAATCATAATTAATGTCATACTCCGTAAAATGATGTTTGGCATCTACACCATGCAAATATTGATGATTGACCCACCCAACAAATTTTTGTCTTTTTGTTTCATAAGCTCTCCACTTAAAACCCAATAAATGAATAATGCCTCCACCAAAAACACGATGCCTTTCAAATTTTCTTTTAAAAACACTATCTATTAAATTCACATTTACTAAATCAGTTATTTCATGAAGTGATTTTTCACTTTTGGCATAAACATCTGTAGTGTAATTATACAGTTGCCACATTACATTATCTGTAGCATTATAACTATCTATAGTCATAGTATTTTGAGCAATAAGTAACTGCCCAAAACAAATAAAAAATAAGGTAAAGAATTTCATGTTAGGTTAATTTTTCCTTAAAGATAGCAAAGTATGTCGGTTTCATTTATTTTTTAAATCATATAATTTTAACTTTACCCTCATGAGAAAGGCATTTATTATATTTAGTATCGTTTCTTCACTTATTATTATAGGTGTTGGTATATTTTGGAAACCATTTTTTTGGGCTTTTATAATTTTTGGTCCATTAATTATTTGGGGAATTATAGATATGTTTCAAAAGAACAGAGCCATTGTTAGAAATTTCCCTATTTTAGGAAGATTTAGGTACATAATGGAAGAATTGCGACCTAAAATTTACCAATATTTTATTGAATCTGACACCAATGGTACGCCTGTAAATAGATTAAGTAGAAGTTTGGTTTACCAAAGAGCAAAAGAGGCTATAGATACTATTCCTTTTGGGACCCAATTAAATGTTTATGAGCAAGGTTACGAATGGATGAATCATTCCATTATGCCTATTCATGTTGATGAAATTGCAAAAGATTTAAGGGTAACTGTGGGAAATGAAAGTTGCAAACAGCCCTATTCTGCAAGTATATTAAATGTATCAGCCATGAGTTTTGGTTCGCTTAGTGCTAATGCTGTTTTAGCCTTAAATGGGGGAGCTAAAATTGATAATTTTGCTCACAACACCGGAGAAGGTGGCATAAGTCCCTACCATTTAGAACCCGGTGGCGATTTAATATGGCAAATAGGCACAGGTTATTTTGGTTGTAGAACAAAAGAAGGTAATTTTTCGGAAGAATTATTTAAAGAAAAAGCCAATTTACCCAATATCAAAATGATAGAAATAAAACTTTCGCAAGGTGCTAAACCCGGGCACGGAGGTATTCTTCCTGCAAAAAAAGTAACCGAAGAAATAGCCAAAATACGCCATGTAGAAGCCGGCAAAACTGTTTTTTCGCCACCTTACCATACCGCTTTCTCCAATTACAAAGGCTTAGTACATTTTATTCAAAAATTAAGAGATTTATCTAATGGAAAACCTATTGGTTTTAAATTGTGCATAGGAAGTAAATCTGAATTTCATGAGCTGTGTAAAGCCATGATTGCCGAAAATATTTACCCTGATTATATAAGCATAGACGGAGGCGAAGGAGGCACAGGAGCTGCTCCCATAGAATTTAGCAATAATGTAGGTATGCCATACAAAGACGGATTAGCTTTTGCTTACAACTGCTTAATAGGCTACGATATTAAAAAACACATCAAATTATTTTCGGCAGGAAAAATAACTTCTGCTTTTGATATATTTAAAACCATAGCTTTAGGTGCCGATGTTTGCTATAGTGCCCGTGCCATGATGCTTTCATTGGGCTGCATACAAGCTTTGGAGTGCAACCAAAATACCTGCCCTACAGGTGTAGCCACTCAAAATAAAGAACTTATGAATGGCTTAAACGTAGTAGATAAAAAAACAAGAGTAGCTCAGTATCATCACAATACTGTGGAAGCCCTTAGAGAACTTTTAGCCGCTGCGGGATTAAAAAGCACTTCAGAAATAACGCGTAAACATGTGTATATGCGTCTTTCAGAAACAGTAAACAAACGATACGAAGACCTCTACGGCAGAGTAAAAGTAGGCGAATACCTATACGGTGTTGATGCTGAAGACTATGGAAATTAAGCCATTAAATTAGCTACATTTTGCCATGCACCGGCATTTACGGCATCTATACCTTTGCTTTTTAATATAGAAGTAGCTTGTCCACTTCTTGCTCCACTGGCACAGCAAAGAATAACAGGTTTATTCATTTTTTTAATCTTATCTGCTTCTCTTTGTATATTTTGCAAAGGAATATTTTGAGCCTTTTTCGGGTGTCCGCCCTTATATTCGGCAGGCGTTCTCACATCTATTATTACAGCCCCTTTTTCTTTATATTGTTGCAATACTTCATCATTAGGCATACCCATTAATTTCTTTAAAAATCCAAACATATTTATTTTATTTTGGCACAAAAGTAAAAGTGTAAAAAGAATATTTGTGTAACATAAATCACTCTCAAATTATTATATATTCTTAATCGGTATAACTATATCTGTTGACGATATAATTTTCAAATTATCTAACAAATTCTCATTCAACTTTGTGAAAAAATTATAACAAAGGAGTAATTTTTGTAGCAATCTTATCTAAGTAAAAAGATTACTTCTTCGTTCCGTTTCACTACACTCATCGTAAAGACGTACGTTTTATAAAGAGATGCCTTTCTGCAAACCGTATCTGCTAATAAGTGGCAACATAATGTAAAAAAACAACCTACCTTTTATTCTGAACTTGAAGTCTGTTGCTTCTTATAAAACTCAGCATACAGTCCATTAAGTTTTAAAAGCTCGTCATGTTTGCCTTGTTCTAATATTTTACCATCTTCCAGTATTAAAATGTTGTCAAAATCTATACTGCTAAATATGCGGTGGCTTATTATTATAACCGTTTTATTGCCAAAACTTTCGCCCATGTTTTCTATAATGGCTTTTTCTGTATTAATATCTACTGCCGAAAGTGCATCATCAAAAATAATTAGTTGAGGCTGATTTGCCAAGGCTCTCGCTATAGATATTCGTTGCTTTTGCCCACCAGATAAAGTTACGCCTCTTTCGCCTAAAAGTGTGTTAAATCCATGAGGAAACTCCATTATCTCATTATAAATAGATGCTTTTTTAGCATAGTTTTCTGCTTCTTCGTCTGTAATTTTACTATTGCCAAATCTTATATTATTGTAAATAGTATCTGAAAATAAAAAAACATCTTGCGGAATATAACCTATTTGCTTTCTGTATCCTGTTAAATTTAGTTTATTGATGTTTTCATTATCTACTATAATTTCTCCTGCTGAAGTTTGGTACAGTCCCATTATTAGTTCGGCAAGTGTAGTTTTTCCACTTCCCGTACGTCCCATTATTGCCCATTTTTCGCCAGCTTTTATTTCAAAACTAACATTATCTATTGCTTTAATACCCGTATCTTTATAAGTAAGGCTTGCATTTTTAAATTTAATATTTCCCTCTAATTCTATCTTTTCTCCTACATTATTATTAATTAAAGGCTCTGTTTTTAAAAATTGGTTTATCCTTTTTTGCGAAGCCGATGCCCTTTGTATTAAAGAAGCCGCCCAGCCAATAGCCGTAACCGGCCATGTAAGTAAATTGACATACATAATAAACTCTACAATATTTCCGGGGGTAACACTCCCCTCTTGCACATATATACCTCCTACTACCACTACAATTATAGTGCTTATACCCACCAGCAAAATCATTAATGGGAAAAACAAGGCTTCTATTTGGGCTAAATTTAATGAACGAGTTTTATACTCTTCGCTTAAATCTACATAATGTTGCAATGCCAATTTTTCTTGCACATAACTTTTTAAAACCCTAATACCGCTATAATATTCCTGTGCCTGTGTAGTTAAGGTAGATAACTGTTCCTGTATTCTTTCGCTTCCTTTGTTAATTAAATTATTTACATAAAAAATAGAAATAGTAAGAAAAGGCAATGGTAATAATACCCACAAAGTAAGCCTAACATCAATACTTAACATAGTACCTATAACAAACGTAAACAAGAAAATTACATTTATAAGATACATTAATGCAGGTCCTAAATACATTCTAACTCTTGAAACATCTTCCGTAGCACGGTTCATTAAATCGCCCGTATTATTTTTTTTGTAAAAAGCAGTGTCTAATTTTTGGTAATGCTGATAAATCTCATTTTTTAAATCGTATTCTATCAATCTTGACATTACAATAATAGCCTGCCTCATTAAAAAAGTAAAAATACCTCCCACAATAGCCGCCAATAAAAAAACTAAAGAAAATATAAACAACGATTTTGTTAAATTGCTTTTTAAACTTTCTTGAAGAGAAAATCCGTCTAAAGATTTGAATAAACTAATATTATTAGACACCATATCTATGGCATAACTAAGCACCCGAGGCGATAATACTTTAAAAACATTAGATAAAGCAACAAATAAAATTCCAAGCAGGAAATACCACTTGTATTTTACAAAATATTTATTTAAGTAGGCTAATTCTTTCAATTACTTATCTATTTAATCTATCATTTTTTTAACAAGCACAAAACTTAATTTTGATTTTGGATTGCAAACATTTAATTACCTTTGCACTGAAAAATGACAAAGGTACTATTCAATTTTACTTTTTATACAAATAAACCAAACCAAATTGTATGAATATTTTTGAAAAAATGGAAAAAATGGAGCATGAACAGGTGCTCTTTTTCTCAGATAAAAACTCTGGCTTAAAAGGAATTATAGCACTGCACAACACCGTTTTAGGCCCAGCATTAGGCGGCACAAGACTTTGGAAATACAGCAACGAAGAAGCTGCATTAAACGATGTTTTAAGATTATCAAGAGGAATGACTTTTAAATCGTCTATTGTAGGCAATAATTTAGGTGGAGGAAAAGCTGTAATTATTGATAGCAATAATGCCACTAAAGATGAAGCCTACTGGCGTAGCTATGGCAAATTTGTTGATAATTTAGGCGGAAAATATATAACAGCCGAAGATGTAGGCACCAATACTCAATTTATAGAATACATATCGCAAGAAACTAAGCACGTAGCCGGCAAACCCGAATATTTAAACGGAAGTGGCGATCCATCTCCTGTTACCGCTTACGGAGTTTATTTAGGAATGAAAGCCGCTCAAAAACACCTAAGCGGTAGCGATTCTTTAAAAGGTAAAAAAGTGGCAGTGCAAGGCGTGGGACACGTAGGGCAATATTTAATTGATTTGTTAGCTAAAGAAAATGCCCATATTTTAATAAGCGATATTAACGAAAACAATATAAAAGAAGTTTCATCAAAATATAAAGTAGATATTGTAGATGTAAATGATATTTATGATGCCGAAATGGATATTTATGCTCCATGTGCTTTAGGTGCTACCGTAAATGACGATACGCTAAACAGGCTAAAATGCAGCATAATTGCAGGCTCGGCAAATAATCAATTAGAAGACGAACACAAGCATGGCGATATAGTTAAAGAAAAAGGGATAATTTACGCTCCCGATTTTTTAATAAATGCCGGAGGTGTTATAAATTGCTACATAGAAACCGTAGGTTACAATAGAGAAAGAGCTATGGCTGCAACAGAAAAAATATACGACCAAACATATAATATACTTTCAAAAGCATCTACCGAAAATAGAAATGCCCAAGAAGTGGCTTTAGAAATAGCTATGGAACGCATTGAAAAAATAGGAAAAATTAAACAGAGAAGATAGTTTATTAATGATTAATTGCTAATTGTTAATGATTGATTATCTTTAGCCCGAATAAGAAAAACGAACAGAATAATAAATGATTTCAAGGAGAATTTTAAGAGTTAAAGTAATGCAAATATTATACGCCAACAGTTTAAGTGAAGGCGAAAACGTAGCGACATTACAAAAACAATTAACTCAAAAAATTGATAAAACTAAGCAACTCTATTTTGTTTATTTGCAATATTTAATTCAAGTATGCGAATATGTAATATTAGATGCTTCTAAACGGGCAAATAAATTTATACCTACAGAAGAAGATAAAAACGTAAATAAAGACTTAGCCGATAACCTTGTATTAAAACTTTTAACAAATAGTGATGAATTAAAAGAAATTCAAAAGCACTTTAAAATAAAAAGTTTTATAGATGCCGGTTTGGTTAAAAAGCTGTTTAACGAACTCAAAACGAAAGAGAAATATGTTAAATATTGCAAATTAGAAAAGAAAGAAAAAAGAGATGAAGTTGACATTTTACGCTACATTTTAAGAAGAATAATTGGCACAAATGAGCTACTTGATGAAGCACTTGCAGAACATTTTATAAATATAGATGACGACCATTTTTTGTGTCTTCAATCCTTACAAAAAATCATCAAATCTTTTGGAAAAACAGATGATAAAGAGTTTTTAAAAAGCATATTGCTTGAACGTGAAGAAACAGAAGAAATAACCTTTGCTAAAGAGTTGATAAACAATTATATAAGTAAAGAAAAAGAATTAAACAGCATTATAGAAATCCGATTAAAAAATTGGGATATGGACAGGGTTTCTGTGGTAGATATTATTCTGTTAAAAATGGCAATAAGCGAGTTCTTGTATTTCCCTTACATCCCTCTTAAAGTGAGTATAAATGAGTATATAGATATATCTAAAGAATACAGCACAGAAAAGAGTAAAGATTTTATAAATGGCATATTAGATAAGACCATGAAAGATTTAAAAAGTGAGGGAAAAATTAAAAAATTAGGCAGAGGATTAATCAATAATTAATACATTTGCATCTTAAATTTCAAAAACTTAAAAAACAAATAATCAAAGACTATGAAAAAAATAATTTTTGTATCGGCATTAGCATTTTCAACATTTTTATTTTCTTGTAATTCTGACAGCCCAGCTACAGAAGAAACAAGCGGAGATGCTACCACAACTGCAGTAGAAGAAACAGTTGTAAATAATGAACCTGCTGAAATAGCACCAGCACAAGTAGCAGAGTTAACTACTATGTCTGTTGACAGAATGACTCACGATTTTGGGAATATTTCTGACCAATCTCCAGTAGAAACTAAGTTTGTTGTTACCAACACAGGCGAAAAACCATTATTAATTTCAAATGCTCAAGGTTCTTGTGGTTGTACAGTTCCTGAGTATCCAAAAGAACCAATTTTACCGGGAGAAAGTGCTGACATAAAAGTTTCTTTTAACCCAAGTGGTAAATCAGGTGCTCAAAACAAAACAGTTACCTTAACAGCTAATACTGAACCGGCTACTACTGTTATGACTATAAAGAGCAATATAACTACTGCTAACTAATATGACTGGAATTTTATTACAAGCACAAGGAGGCGGTTTTTTTGGCGACCCTATTAATATGGTGTTAATTATGGCATCATTGGCAGTTTTTTATTTTTTCATGTTGCGTCCCAACCAAAAAAAGGCTAAAGAAGCAAAAGAAGTATTAGAAAACTTGAAAAAAGGAGACAAAATAGTAACCAACGGTGGTTTGCACGGCAAAATATCTAAATTAGATGAAACTACTGCCGATATTGAAATAGCAAGAAATACCGTTATAACTATTGAAAGAAATGCCATTTCAACAGAGCTGACTGCGGCTTTAAATAAAAACTAAGTAAATTATAACACAATTATAAATCAAAATAAAAGCTCTGCTCTTGCAGGGCTTTTGTTATAATAACAAGTAATGATAAACAACGCGATAGAGATAAAAGTTAGATGGGCAGATGTAGATGCAAACAGGCATGTAAGGCATTCTGCTTACTACGATTACGGTGCACATGCCAGAATTTTTATGTTTGATTTAATGGGTTTTGACTCAAAAATGATGAGCAAATTAAATATAGGTCCTGTTATTTTTAAAGAAGAATGCACATTTTTAAAAGAGCTATATTTAAGCGAAGAAATAACTGTAAATGTTCTTAAAGACACCAACAATAAATTGGACGGCTCTAAATGGAAATTGCACCATGAAATATTTAACAGCAAAAACCAAAAATGTGCTCACATTACATTAAGTGGAGCTTGGATAGACCTTAGTAAAAGAAAATTAACCACTCCCCCAACAGCTTTAGCTAAAGCTCTTCATGAATTGCCAGAAGGCAAAGATTTTGTATACGCCAAGAAAAATTAACTTTATTCACATTTTTTCCACATTTTATTACCTCGTTTAGCATAAAAAGTATTAATATTGGTGTCCCAATTTAACTCATCGGCTAACAAATGATAAAAGTAGGCATAACAGGAGGCATAGGTAGCGGTAAATCATACATCAGTAGTATGTTTGAAAAGCTGGGTGTGCCTGTTTATTATTCCGATATACGAGCTAAAGAACTGATGAATACATCTGAGCAAGTAAAACAACAGTTAATTAGCACATTTGGAGCAGAAACCTATAAAAACAACCAACTGGACAGGAAATATTTAGCAGAAATAGTTTTTAATAATGAAGAAAAATTGGAATTGCTAAACAATATAGTTCATCCTGCGGTTAAAAATGATTATAAAAAATGGTGCAGTGAGCATCAAAATTATCCTTACACTTTAAAGGAAGCCGCCCTTTTATTTGAAACGGGCGTTTATAAAGAATTAGATAAAACCATATTAGTTCATGCCTCTAAAGATATACGCATATTGCGTGTTATGCAAAGAGATAAAGTGAGCAAACAAGCTGTTGAAGCACGCATGGACAAACAAATGGATGATTTTGCTAAAATGGATTTAGCCGATTTTATAGTACATAATGACGGGATAAATGAAGTTTTTAAAATTGTAGAAAAACTTCACACGCTCTTTAATCCAAGTATTGCTATTTAAAAGACTACAAACTGTAACTCAAATTACCTAAACGTCCAAAAATTCTACCTCAGAAAATAATTTATTCATATAAAAATTCATTAATAACTATCCGTTGTTATACCAATAATTTATACTTTAAGGTAGCATCTTGGGACGTTTAAGTAGTTTTAGTTATAATTTATGTTTTTTTTACCTTTGTCTTGACACAAAGGTAACCAAAGGTCAAGACTGTAATCAAAAATACTAAAATGCTATAAAACAGACGAGGACAAATTAATGTATGCTCAACTTCATTTTTCCTAAAGTATTTTTACTCGGAGGAGCATACTAATTTGTCTGTTTACTGTTTTATAATTTCATTCATTTTAGATGTCTGTTTTACATCATTTCTTAACGTATTTTTGATTAAGGTCAGTTAAAAGTGCACCTTAAGTTTGTAAGTGGGGTACCCATTAACCGAAAACTCCGTAAAAAATTAAACTGTTTGAAGAACGGAGTGATGAGTTTTTGATTTTTAGGAGTTGAGGTTATAATGGGTCGCTGAAAACTTAGTGCGATTCTTTTGTAACTTTTCTACTAAAGAAAAGTTAATGTAAAATACTTCATAGGTATCTTTACGGATAATCAAAATTCATTAATTATTTATACACACTTAATAAAGATATAACACCAAATCCCCTCGTTTATTATAGCCTTTTTTGTATATTGTGGGCAAAATAAATCCCCATGCAAATACCATTAAAAGGAAGAACAAAAGAAGACATTTTTAAAGATTTAAAAGAAAGAAAATCTAAAGATTTTAATTGGCACAATGGTCGTGCTTTTGCCTCAATTTATGATGCTGGCGAAGAAGCCAGAAGTGCTATCTATGATGCTTATACTATGTTTCTTACCGATAATTTAGTTGACCCTACCCTTTTCCCAAGCTTAAGAGATATGGAAAATGAAGTGGTAAATATGTGTGGAAATTTACTGCAAGGCGATGAAAATATATCGGGAACACTAACATCGGGAGGTACAGAAAGCTGTATGCTGGCAGTAAAAACAGCTAAATTTTACGCTAAAAAGAAAAATCCTAATATACAACCGGAGGTAATATTGCCCTACACTATACATTTTGCTTTTTTAAAAGCTTGCGAGTATTTTGACGTAAAACCTGTAATAATTCCTGTAAAAGAAGATTTTAGAGTAGATGTTGAAGCGGTAGAAAAAGCTATTAATGCCAATACGGTTCTTATTGTTGGCTCCGCTCCTTCTTATGCTTACGGTGCTGTAGATCCTATTGAAGAAATGGGACAAATAGCTAAAAAACACAATGTTTTGTTTCATGTTGATGGTTGCATAGGTGCTTTTGTAATGGCATTTAACAGAAAAGCAGGTATTCCTACGCCAAAATATGATTTTAGTGTAGAGGGCGTTACTTCCATTTCTATGGATTTGCATAAATATGGCTATGCCGCTAAAGGTTGTTCTACCCTACTATTTAAAAATAGCGAAATACGTAAAAGCCAGTTTTTTATTTCTACCAGTTGGACTGGCTACAATGCTATTAACTCTACACTTTTAAGCACCAAGCCGGGTGGTCCCATAGCAGGTGCATGGACCGCTTTAAATTATTTTGGCGAAGACGGATACATAAAAATATCGCAAGATACTATGCTGGCAACGCAAAAGTTTTTAAACGGTGTAAAAGAAATAGACGGTTTTTATATTTTAGGCAATCCCCAAACACCGCTAATATCTTTTGCCAATAGCAAATATGATGTATTTCAAATAGCTGACGAATTGAAAGCCAGAGGTTGGTTTTTATCGGCACAGTTGAGCTCTGATGTAGCACCTCCCAACTTGCATTTAACAGTAACTATGGCACAAAGAGGCAAAGAAGATGAGTTTTTAAACGACCTAAAAGAAGCTGTAGAAAAAGTAAAAAAAGGCTATAAATTACGCAAAATAAAAGATGATGCCACTACTGCTGTGGTAAAACAACTAATGAAAAACATTAGTCCTGAAACTTTGGCTAAAATAACAGAGAAATTAGGCATAAGCGGTGGCGATGCTCCGGATAAAATGGCATTAGTAAGCCGACTTTTAGACGAATTACCTAAAGAAAAAACAGAACCACTATTACTGGATTTTATGAGTGATTTTTATAGCTTGAAGAAGTAGTTATAATATTACTCACTTTTACCCATAGAAACTTAAATTCTTTGAATTAAAAAATAAAGTAAAATTCAAAATAACCTATACCATTTTAGATTTCATGCTGTTAGATTAATACCTCAGTGATACCCATGTTTGTAATACACGTAGCTAATATATGTGCAAACAAATTTTCACTAACTTTGAAACGTGTCAGTCGTTTCATCTTTTATACAATTAGTGGCTAACTATTTTATACAAAAACAGTATAAAATACATAATAATGGTATTGAGGTGCAAAAAAAAGTACTAAAAAAATTAATAAAACAAGCTCAAAACACTCACTTCGGCAAAGAACATAGCTTTGATACTATCTCAAACTATGAAGATTATAAAGCGAAAGTTCCTTTAAACAGCTACGAAAATTTAAAGAAATATATAGAAGAAATAGCAAAAGGAAAGCAACAAGTTTTGTGGAATGCTAAAACCATTTACTTTGCCAAAACCAGTGGCACTACCAGCGGAACTAAGTATATTCCCATAACTAAGGATTCTATAAAAAACCACATATCCGCTGCCAGAAACAGCTTGTTTGCCTATGTGGCAGAAACAGGAAATGCCGATTTTTTTACCAAGAAAATGATTTTTTTGCAAGGCAGCCCAGAGCTTGAAATGTATGGCAAAATAAAAACAGGACGATTATCGGGTATTGTGTATCATCATGTGCCTTTTTGGCTGCTACGAAACCGAAAACCAAGCTACGAAACAAACTGCATAGAAGATTGGGAGCAAAAAGTGGACACCATTGTAAACGAAACTTACATGGAAAACATGAGTCTTTTAAGCGGTATTCCGCCTTGGTGTATGCAGTATTTTGAAAAACTTTTGGCAAAAACAAATAAAGAAAATTTAAAACAACTTTTCCCAAGCCTGCAATTATATGTTTACGGTGGTTTAAACTACGAACCCTACAAAGAAAAAATGGATAAACTGCTGGGCGAAAATGTAGATAAAATAGAAACCTATCCGGCTTCGGAAGGATTTTTTGCCTATCAAGATTCACAAAAAGAAAAAGGTTTGCTTTTAAATATTGATTCGGGTATTTTTTATGAATTTATCCATGTTGAAGATTATTTGCAAGACAAAATGAATAGAATTTGCCTAAAAGATGTGGACTTTAATACGCAATATGTTTTAGTAGTTAGCAGCAATGCCGGCTTGTGGGCGTATGATACAGGCGATACTGTGAAATTTGTTTCATTAAAACCCTACAGAATTGTTGTAACGGGGCGTGTAAAACATTTTATTTCTGCTTTTGGCGAGCATGTAATTCAAGAAGAAGTAGAAAAAGCCATAGAAATCATGTCAAAACAGTTTAATGCAAGTGTTGTAGAATTTACGGTAGCTCCTTTTGTAGGTACAGAAAATAAAAAATCTTATCACGAGTGGTTTATAGAATTTACCGATTTGGACATAAATACCAATAAAATAGCTTCATTTTTAGATGAAAGCATTCAAGAGCAAAATATTTACTATAAAGATTTGCGAGAGAATGGCATACTTAAAGAAGCGAAAATTAGTGTAGTTGAAAACGGAGGTTTTGAGCAGTACTTTAAGTTAAAAGGAAAACTGGGCGGACAAAACAAAGTGCAACACTTAGCCAATAACAGAGAACTGGCAAAAGTGCTACAGCATTATGTAAAAAACGGTTAATTTACTGTTAATATGCTTTATTTTTCGTAATCTTGCACTCTTAAATTAAACTATGGAGTTATTTGTAACCTTAGTCCAATTTTTTGCAGGTTTATCTATTTTAATTATTCTGCATGAAGCCGGACATTTTTTTGCAGCTAAATTTTTTGGTGTTAGAGTAGAAAAATTCTACTTATTTTTTGATTTCTTGTTCCCTTTTCCAGATGTAGCTAAGTTTGCTTTGATTAAAAAACAAATAGGCGAAACCGAATACGGTATCGGCTGGTTTCCTTTTGGTGGCTATGTGCAAATGAGCGGTATTATGGACGAAAGTATGGACAAAGAAGCCTTGGAGCAACCTGTTCAATCCTACGAATTTAGAGCCAAGCCGGCTTGGCAGCGTCTTATTATTTTGCTGGGCGGAATAATAGTAAATGTTTTGGTAGCCTTTTTCATGTATTCATTAGTGGCAGGTATTTGGGGCGATTCTTATTTAAAAGTTGACGACCAACCTTATGGTATTTATGTAGATTCTTTAGGAGCTTCTATCGGTTTGCAAAATGGAGATATTATTACCCAAGTAAATGGGAAAGATATAGACGATGCCGCTAAAGTAAAAATTGACATGCTTTTTAATCTTGCCGATAATATTACTTATGTAAGAAATGGCGAAAGCCATAAAATAGAGGGCATTAGTAAAGATTTTTATAAATATTATATGGACAATGCCGACAAGGTGTTATTGTTTGAAACTGCCGCTAAAAGTGTAATAGACAGTATTACAAGTGAAACATTAAAAGCATCAGGTGCTCAAGCAGGCGACCAAATAATAGAATTTGAAGGCAAACCAATAGCTTATCATCAAGATTTACTACTTGCAAAAAGAGGATATGGCGATAAAGATGTTGATTTTAAAGTATTGAGAGGTGCAGATACATTAGCTTTAACTACTCATCTTTCTGAAAATGGCT
Organism: Chitinophagales bacterium; assembly: GCA_020635995.1. Classification (NCBI taxonomy): domain Bacteria; kingdom Pseudomonadati; phylum Bacteroidota; class Chitinophagia; order Chitinophagales; species Chitinophagales bacterium. Next base: position 209,655 of record JACJYS010000004.1, read on the forward strand.
TGTTTGGATTTAGCACCAGCACGGATGAATATAAAATAACCACCAAAAAATACAGCTTTTTTGGAGCATTAATCAGAGGTCCTCAAAAAACATGGGAAACCCTAATGTTTTATATAGGACAGTTTAAATTAATATTTGACAAAGATGTAAAAGGATACAAACAGATAGGTGGTTTTGGTACTATAGCCAAGTTCTATTCTGGAGGATTTTCGTGGTATGCTTTTTTAAATAAAACAGCTTTTATATCTATAATATTAGCTTTTATGAATTTGCTACCCATACCCGCTTTAGACGGTGGGCATGCCATGTTTACTATATATGAAATGATATTTAGAAAACCACCACCTGAAAAATTTATGTATTATGCACAAATGGCAGGTATGGCATTTTTATTTGCACTGCTTATATATGCAAATGGCAATGATATTTTCCGCTGGTTGTTTGGTAATTAAATAAAAACAAACTTATCTTTACGTTCCGTTTATAAAAACTGCCCGAATGGCGGAATTGGTAGACGCGCTGGATTCAAAATCCAGTTCTAGCAATAGAGTGCCGGTTCGACCCCGGCTTCGGGTACTTTAATTAAAGCCTAAAATATTAATAACCAATATTTTAGGCTTTTTATTTTCTACGTTTACCAACATAACACCAATTGTCAACACAAAATAGTCTAATCTATTTGGTGTTTTACAATGGCAAATGCCGATAGAGCAATATATTTAGTACAATAAGGCACAACCGAAATTGGACTATTATATATTCCTAATCGGTATTATACTAATCCTTAATTCAGAATAGTCTAAAATGTTTTGAATTTAACAAACAAATCCCAAAGTACTATTCCTGCACTTACCGATATATTTCCTTGTGGTTGGTGTTATCACCGTGCCACTCCACTATTGCATCACACTGCCCCGTTTGTCATATTGAACCTGCCTGCGGCAAGCAGGCGAAGTGAAATATCCACCTTGTATGAAGAGCTAAACTTCCCAAAAAAAAAGATAGATTTCTTCCGCCAGCTGGCGGATCTAAATGACAGTGAGTGGGGGATTTCCGTGCTGTCAGAAGCTACTTTTCCCTGTGGTCGGCATCCCTGCCGATTCCACTTATTCCGCTTTTAAACGTATCTTTAAGCAATGTATTTCTTTACAGCTACAGCGAAGGATTGGAAAAACCTTTTTGAAGATGACGAGATAAAAATTATACTTCTTCAATCTATGGAGTGGTTGGTGACAAATAAAAAAGTTCAAATACACGCCTTTGTTATTATGCCAAATCATGTTCATATTTTATGGACACATTTAGATGAAACGTATGATATTGGAGCGAGTTTCAAAAGTTTTACCGCTTCTATGATTAGAAAATATTTGGTTAAACACAACAAACTAAAATTAAATTTGTATATTTCTACTCAAAATGATAGAGAATATCAATTTTGGAAAAGACGTTCTAAAACTATAGAAATGCAAAACAGGATAATAGCAGCTCAAAAGGTAGATTATATACACAAAAACCCTTTGCAAGAAAAGTGGAAGTTGGCAGCATTGCCAGAAGATTACCAATATTCTTCTGCTAGTTTTTATTTACAAGATAAGTCCAGGTTTGGCTTTTTAACAAGATATGAAGATTGGATTTGATATACTAAAGGAAATGGTACGGCAGGGATGCCGACCATAGGAAAAGTTTGAATTTTAATTTATACATATGAAATTAATTTATTATGTTTTTTTATTACATGGAATTCTACTACACTTCAAATAACTATATTTAATGTTACGTCTATAGGGTCTGGTAATGTTGAAAACGGTCCATCTTTTATGCGAAATCCTAGTTATCCATACTACCAGCCATATACAAACATTAGTCAAACTTTTACATTTAACGTACCAAAATGAAAAATATTTATTTATTTATATTTCTATTCATGACCATGTGTGCAAAAAAAGAGTATAAATTATCAGAAATAACAGGTTTATATTATAGGTATTATAATGGGGTAACTTATAAGGATTGTCGCATTAATCTTGATTCTTTAAATTTTTCTCTAACCGGAAATTGTATTTACTTAAACTCAATTGTAAGTACTGAATTTCATGTTAATAATAACTTGCTATCCCTTAAGCCTGTGGGAAGAAATTATTATACTTCTTTTAAAATAATTGAAAAAAAAGGGAAATTATTTTTATATAAACCTGTTGAAGAAAATCAAGAATTATATTTTGTAAAAGTTGATGATGATGGATAATGTATTAAAATGGTAATGTATCAGAATGGTTGGTGAAAATATAAAGTATTAAAAATCAGTTTTAAACTAAAATAAAATAGTGAAAATTGGTGTTTTTTTCGCCATGGTGCGTGTCTCACGCAACAATTTTGTAAATTTAAGTGTGGTTTAGAGTTCTCTATGAGAGACCCTAAACAGGGAAAAAGAATGTCGGAAGGAAACTTCCGACAGCACTGAAGGCTGTCCTTTACCGTTGTAATTAATATTCATCAAAAGAAACCTTTGATTTATCTACACATTTAGGTATTTTTTTAAACATTTCATCATGACTAAAACCTCTTTCAAGCCCAACTAAATTACATATTGATTTATGCAATTTTTGATTCTTAGCATTGTAAAATCGTATTCCTTTTATATTATCATTATATGGAAATCGTATTTTTTTAACATTATAGATATCTAAAATTAAAAAATCCAAATTGCTGGGATTGAACAATTTTTTTGGTATTTTTTTAAATTTTGTATCAATAATTGCAACTTCTGTTAGAGAATCTAATTTTGAAATATCAAATTCTATACCTTCTTGCAGTGGACATATACATCCAAGATGTTTTAAATTTTTAAATATCTCTATTTCTTTTGGTAAAACTCTAATTTGTAAATCAATTTCTAATACTTCGATATTTTTAAAATTAAAAATATAATCAGGAATTTCCTTTAACAATGTATCTCCATAGAGCTCTATGAAAGTTGCTTCCCTGTAACTATTTTGCAAAATTTTATGTGATTCATTTATATAAATTTCATATGTAGTGTCAGGTTGTTCAATATATAAATATCCATAATTTTGTGCCTTTAAACTAAAATTAACTAAAATCAACATGTATAATATGCTTTTCATAATTATCTTCTATAAGGTGTCATAAAATTATTAAAAGAAATTCTTTGCTTTTCAACAGTCCCACGATTATTACCAAAATATCCTAAAACAGTTTGTCCAAAACTTGTTTGTTTACCATTAACACTGAAATAACTGCCATTATCTGTAACAGAAAAATTTTCATTTGCATACCCATAATATTCACTTTTTGGCATTGGTACGTTATTAGAATCAACTATCTCATTTTCCTTGTGGTCGGTCTTATGACCGTACCACGTCCCCATACTCGGCATCCCTGCCGATTTCCATATCTTTATTATACTCATAACCCAAATGTAAGGAATATTTTTGATGCTTTATACTTAAAAATGTCAGAAGAAAATTTTTCGCCATGGTGCGTGTCTCACGCAACAATTTTGTAAATTAAAGTGTGGTTTAGAGTTCTCTATGAGAGACCCTAAACGGGGAAAAAGAATGTCGGAAGGAAACTTCCGACAGCACTGAAACCCACATTATACCAATCCTTAATTCAGAATAGTCTAAAATACTTTGAATTTAACAAACAAATCCCAAAGCACTATTCCTGCACTTACCGATATATTTAAACTATGTTTTGTGCCCAGTTGTGGTATTTCAATACTTCCGGTGCAAGTATTAACCACTTCCTGCTGCACACCATCTATTTCATTGCCAAAAACTACTGCTATTTTTTCTTTATTTTTGGGTTTAAAATTATTGAGCATTATAGCATTTTCTACTTGCTCTATGGCATAAACAGCCGTATTCTCTTTTTTAAGTTTCTCTACTAAATCTACAGTTTCTTTTACATATTCCCATTCTACAGTTTCCGTAGCACCCAAAGCCGTTTTTCTTATATCTCTGTGAGGTGGCGTAGCCGTAATACCACACAAATAAATTTTCTCTATCAAAAAAGCATCTGCCGTTCTAAATACAGAACCTATATTATTTAAACTCCTTATGTTATCTAAAATAACAATCATAGGTGTCTTTTCGGCTTTTTTAAATTCTTCTTTATTTAATCGGTCAAGGTCGGCATTAGCTATTTTCTTACTCATGTGGAAAGATAGTGTATAGAATGTTGGTTAAAATAAAATGCAAACATAAGTAACTTATTACATTTGCAAGGCAAATGAGTACAAAAGCAAAACAACAAACTCCTTTAATGAAGCAATATTATGCTATTAAAACTAAGCATAAAGATGCTATTTTGCTATTTAGAGTTGGCGATTTTTACGAAACTTTTGGAGAAGATGCTGTAAATACCTCTAAAATATTAGGTATTGTACTTACCAAACGCCACAATGGCTCCGCTTCTGAAATTGAGCTGGCGGGTTTCCCTTATCATAGTTTAGATAGTTATTTGCCCAAATTAGTAAAAGCTGGCTACAGAGTGGCAATTTGCGACCAACTTGAAAAACCATCTAAAGAGAAAAAAGTGGTTAAGCGTGGCGTTACGGAATTAATAACTCCGGGTGTGGCTCTAAACGATAATATTTTAGATACAGCTAAAAACAATTTTTTAGCCTCCGTATATTTTGGTAAAGAAATTTGTGGTGTAGCTTTTATAGATATTTCTACAGGAGAATTTTATGTGGCAGAAGGAAGTTTAGCATACATAGATAAATTGCTTCAAAGTTTTCAGCCGTCAGAAGTTTTGTACGCTAAAAAGCAAGAAAATGAATATTTAGAACATTTTGCAAAACAATATTATAGCTACCGATTAGAAAGTTGGATTTATACCGAAGATTATACTACTGAAATTATCCAAAAACAATTTGAAATAAATACTTTAAAAGGTTTTGGTATTGAAAATTCTCCCGAAATTATATTGGCATCGGGAGCAGCCTTGCAATATTTTAGCGAAAACCATTTAGAAGATGTTAAACAACTTAACTCCATTTCAAGATTAACGGCAAATAGCCATGTTTGGATGGACAAGTTCAGCATTAAAAATTTGGAGTTAGTTTATAGTCCGCATCCCGATGCTAAAACATTAAGCGATGTAATAGATTACACGGCAAGTCCAATGGGTGCACGACTGATTAAAAAATGGATTTTAATGCCTTTAGTAAATAAACACAAAATTACCGAAAGGCTTGATATTGTGTCTTTTTTTAAGGATAATGAAAACATAGCCAATAATATAAAGCAAGAGCTAAAAAACATAGGAGATATTGAAAGGTTAATATCTAAAGTTCCTTCGGGTAAAATAAACCCAAGAGAAGTTGTGCAACTTAAAAAAGCATTAAAAGCTATTCAACCTATTAAAGATGTTTTGTTAAATAGCAAAATAGAAGCCCTAAGTAAATATGGAGAACAGCTTAACCCCTGCTCTACCCTTATAGAAAAACTTGAAAACGAAATAGAACCTGAAGCTCCGGTAAATTTACACAAAGCTCCTACTTTTAAAGCAGGCATAAACGACAAACTTGATGAGCTTAGAAATATTAAAAACAAAGGCAAAGATTATTTATTAGAAATACAACAACGAGAAACTGAAAAAACAGGAATAAGCTCGCTAAAAATAGGCTTTAATAATGTTTTTGGTTATTATTTAGAGGTTCGCCATACACATAAAGATAAAGTTCCCGAAGACTGGATAAGAAAACAAACACTTACTGCTGCCGAGCGTTATATAACGCCCGAGCTGAAAGAATATGAAGATAAAATATTGGGAGCAGAGGAAAAAATAGAAGTATTAGAAGCAGATTTATTTGCCCAATTAGTAGCTTATTTAAGAGATTATATTCAAGCCATACAAATGAATGGTCATGTTTTAGCTCAAATAGATTGCTTAATTAATTTTGCTTATTTAGCCGAAAAACATAATTACGTTCGTCCTAATATTAATGAAGATTTAATAATAGACATAAAAGACGGCAGACATCCTGTAATAGAAAATCAACTACCCGTAGAGGAAAGTTATGTACCCAATGACGTTTATTTAGATAATGAAAGTCAGCAGATAATAATGATTACAGGACCCAATATGAGTGGTAAAAGTGCAGTACTACGCCAAACGGCATTAATAGTACTTATGGCTCAAATGGGAAGTTTTGTGCCTGCTAAAAATGCTACAATCGGCATAGTAGATAAAATTTTTACCCGAGTAGGTGCCAGCGATAATATAAGCAGTGGCGAAAGTACTTTTATGGTAGAAATGAATGAAACTTCTAACATTGTAAACAATATAAGCAACAGAAGTTTAATACTGCTTGACGAAATAGGAAGAGGCACCAGCACTTATGATGGTATTTCCATAGCTTGGAGTATTGCCGAATACCTGCACAATCATCCAAAATATAAAGCCAAAACTTTATTTGCTACACATTACCATGAGCTAAATGAACTGGCAGAAAAATATGAAAGGATAAAAAACTACAATATCTCTACAAAAGAAGTCAATAACAAAGTTATTTTTCTTCGCAAACTTGTTCCCGGTGGTTCAAAACACAGTTTTGGTATTCATGTGGCTAAAATGGCAGGCATGGCTACAGAAATAGTAAACCGGGCTAATGAAATATTAAAACAATTAGAACAAAAGCATATTGATACGGATATTGCGGAAAAAGTAAAACACATACCTGCCAATATGCAACTCAGTTTTTTTGACACCACAGATGAGGAAGCTCAAAAATTGAAAAAACAAGTTCAAGAGTTGGACATTAACACCCTTACTCCGGTAGAAGCATTAATGAAATTAAATGAGTTAAAAAACGGATTAAGTTAAAATTATGAAAAGTGTGGTTCAATTTAATTGTATTTGTAAGTTAAAGACCTTAATTTTGGGGAAAATTTAAAAAACTTAATAAGCGATTTTTATGAATCTACACGAATATCAAGCTAAAGAATTAATGAAACAACACGGTGTTAAAATTCAAGAAGGAATTATGGCAGAGAGTGTTGACGGTGCAGTAGCTGCTGCAAAAAAATTAACCGAACAAACGGGCACACAATGGCACGTTATAAAAGCACAGGTACATGCAGGAGGTAGAGGAAAAGCAGGTGGAGTAAAGCTGGCAAAAAACTTAGATGAAGTAAAAGAAAAAGCTGGCGAAATTTTAGGAATGACGATAAAAAATCGTCAAACAGGACCGCAAGGCAAATTAGTAAGAAAAATATTAGTAGCTCAAGATGTTTATTATCCTGGAGAGAGTGAACCAAAAGAATTTTATGTTTCTATATTGTTAGACCGAGGAACAGGCAGAAATGTTTTTATATACTCTACAGAAGGAGGTATGGATATAGAAGCTGTAGCAGAAGAAACGCCACATTTAGTACACAAAGAATTTATAGACCCATTAGTAGGACTACAAGGATACCAGCTAAGAAAAATGGCTTTTAATTTAGGCTTAGAAGGTCAAGCTTTTAAAGAAATGACTAAATTTTTAAAAGGAATATACGATACTTATACAAAAAGTGATGCCAGCTTAGTAGAGATTAATCCTTGTTTAAAAACTTCTGACAATCAAGTAATTGCTGTAGATGGCAAAATATCTATAGATGGCAATGCATTATACAGACATAAAGATATAGCTGAAATGCGTGATATTTTAGAAGAAGACCCTGCTGAAGTAGAAGCGGGCAATGCAGGATTAAATTATGTACAGTTAGACGGAAATGTGGGTTGTATGGTAAACGGTGCTGGCTTAGCTATGGCTACCATGGATATGATAAAATTAAATGGCGGAGAGCCTGCCAACTTTTTAGACGTAGGCGGCACGGCAGATGCCGAACGTGTAGAAAAAGCTATAAGAATTATATTAGAAGATAAAAAAGTAAAAGCTATTTTAATTAATATTTTTGGTGGTATAGTGCGTTGCGACAGAGTGGCACAAGGAGTGGTAGATGCATATAAATCTATAGGCGAAATACCCGTACCGTTAATAGTAAGGCTACAAGGAACAAATGCTGCTGAAGCCAAAGAATTAATAGATAAAAGTGGTTTAAAAGTTACATCGGTTATTTTACTTAAAGAAGCTGCCGAAGCTGTAGCTAAGGTGGTAGCGTAAGTTTTTAGTAGAATAATTTTAAAAACTAAGATGCCCGATTTAATAATAAAATCGGGCATCTTAGTTTTTATAGCGTTTTAAGATAATAAATTTTAAAAATAAAAATATATTTTACACTCCGTACAAACGAAATGTATACGACATAAGTGTTTGGATATACAATTGTTGTGGGGCATTTGAAAAAAACGAATGAAAAAAGATATAAAACCAAAATACGAGATATTATTCAGCGACCTAAAAAATCATATGATTGGAGACTATTTGATTTCAAGAGAATTCAAAATGGTTATGTCTCAAAATGGATATTATGAATGGTGGCAGAGTATTTACGAACAGATTAAAGAAAGTAGAAGATATTTTTCACTTGGAATGAACCATAACAGAGGTGATAACATTAACACTTTAGCTGTTGTTTTAAATGAGAGCCACGAAAGAGAAAAAATCGAAGACCTTGTCACATTAATAATTAGTTCGTTTATTGAGAATAAAAAGACAAACGAAAACTTTTCAGACATTATAGAGGCTATGACTGTTGCTGAATTCTCGGAAACTGCGATTAGCAAAGTAAAAAAAGCTTTTGACAAACATAAAAGTTTGAATTTACCTGAAAAGGTTATTACTAAATCAACTTCTTCAAAAAACACTTCAAATTCAAAAAGTAATAAGAAAGATGTTTTTATAGTTCACGGACACAATGAAGAACTAAAAGAAAAAGTTGCGAGAACGATTGAAAAATTAAAATTGCGACCTGTAATTCTTCACGAACAAAGTAATGAAGGGAAAACTATAATTGAAAAATTTGAAAAGCACTCAAATGTAAATTTTGCAGTCATACTTTTGACTTATGACGATTATGGAAATGTAAAATCTGAAACCAATCACAATAAAAGAGCGAGACAAAATGTAATACTTGAGTTAGGTTATTTCATTGCTAAAATCGGAAGAGAAAATGTTATGCCTCTTTATGAGCAAGGAGTTGAACTTCCAAGTGATATTTCAGGAGTTCTTTACACTTTAATTGATGATACTGAAAATTGGAAATTTCTACTTGTAAAAGAATTAAAATCTGCTGGATTTAAAGTAGATGCAAACGATATAATTTAAAATAAAAACGCCACAACAACTAAGTTTTCCTTGTATCAGAAAGACGTACAATGAAAACACCACAGGCGGAGAATGGAACCGGTTGTTTTAGAATGGTTGATAACCAAAAAAATGTTCTATTAGGGATTTCGTAAAGCAGTTTACTGCTTACACAACCGCATAGAGCAGTTTTTTTTTCTTTCCCTCAGGGTCACTCAGTAGAGGACTCTGAGAAATTGCCGAATTCATTTCTATACAACTACAAATGTTCTTTTAACAATTTCACGAGCTAAACATCAAAAAAAATGCTTACATTTGGTTTGTGAGTTTAATAAAAATCTGAAAATCGGCAGGGATGCCGACACGGGGAAAGACCACAAAATTGATTTACCTAACAGATTTTTGCCGTCAAAGGAATTATGAGAATATTTTTATAAAATGAATACACACCCGAGTATGATTACCAAAACCACACGAATGATAGGAAATGCCGTACCACCGAAATATACGGAAGCAATTAGAAGGGCAATAATTCAAAATAGTGAAAAATGAATATGGGATTATCATCAGAACAATTTGACTTTATCAACGACATTAAACGGAAAGTTAGAGAAGCACAATACACGGCTTTAAAGGCAGTTAATGTGGAATTGATTCGTTTGTATTGGGAAATTGGAAAATCTATTGCCGAAAAACAAGCACAAAGTTGGGGGAAAGCAGTTGTTCCTACTCTTTCTACAGAATTACAACGAGAATTTCCGGGTGTTGGTGGTTTTTCAACAACAAACCTTTGGTTAATGGCTCAATTTTATGATGAATACCATACTGACGAAAATCTCCAACCATTGGTTGGAGAAATTAGTTGGACAAAGCACATACTCATTTTAAACAAGTGCAAAGACAGTAAAGAACGTCAATTTTACATACTTTCTACCAAAAAATTCGGTTGGACAAAAAACATTTTAATTCATCAAATTGAAAATAAAACTTACGAAAAATACTTACTCAATCAAACCAATTTTGACCATACTTTATCCGAAAATGTTAAAAATCAAGCTGTTTTAGCGGTAAAAGACGAATACACATTTGACTTTTTAGAACTTGCAGACAAACATTCAGAAAGAGAATTAGAAAATGCTTTAGTGCAAAACATTCGGAATTTTTTACTTGAAATGGGAAATCAGTTCTCGTTTATCGGTAATCAATTCAAGATAGAAGTAGATAACAAAGAATATTTCATTGATTTGCTTTTGTACCACAGACAACTGCAATGTTTGGTTGCCGTAGAATTGAAAATTGGAGAATTTTTACCTGAATACAAAGGCAAAATGGAGTTTTATCTTACGTTGCTGAACGAAAAAGTAAAACTGCCAACTGAAAAGGACAGCATCGGAATTATTATCTGTAAAGAAAAAAACAGAACGATTGTTGAATATTCATTAAAAACAAGTAAACAACCCATTGGAGTAGCAACTTACAACACATCAACATTATTACCGAAAGACTATCAAAAATTATTACCAAACGAAAAAGCTATTTCTGACAAGTTGAACAAGTATTTCCAATAAACCAAACGCTATTTGTCCTATTGGGGATTTCGTAAAGCAGTTTACTACTTACACAACCGCTATAGAATGTTTTTTTTTAGAGCGAATGGTATAACTATTTGATTTTTAATTGCCATTTTTAGAATATTTAGTACAATAAGGCATAACTAATATTGAACTATTATATATTCCTAAACGATATAAAAATTAAGAAACTAAACCAAACAACAGCTACATTAATAATACCCTTTACTTACAAATAAGTAATGTATTCCTACATTAATACTTGCATTAAAATTGTGTGAGGGTTTATATTTTACATCGTTTTTACTAAAGTATTCTAAATCTTTTATTGTTTTACCATTAATATCTAACAAACCGAAGTACAGATGTAAGCCTGTATTAAAATATACATTTTTATTTAAGTGTATTTGTACACCATTGTTTAAACTTAATCCGGCATCAAACTTTCTAAACTTTTCACTTTCTCTTACTCCACTTAAATTGTTCTGAATATTAGAATCTGCAATTTGAACTTTTTCATATACACCAAACAAAAAACCTATTTCAGGCCCTATGCTCATATAATAATTAACCACGTTTTTTATTGACCTTCTTTTAGGAACTAACTCAAACTTATACAAAACTGGAATTTTGGCATAGTTTAATTTCACATTCCTTTTCACTTCAATATAATCTATAGAAGTAGGCGTAGTAGTATAGTTCTCCTGCCCTATTTCATCTTTATATCTTTGTCCTTGTTTTAAAATGTACACACCACTTTGAATACCGTGTCGGTTAGATATATTATATCCCACATCTATACCTGCCCCACCTCCAAAAGTTAAAGCATAATCTAATTCTGAACGTTTAGCAAAATTGTTATTAAAACCATCTAAAGTGCCGAAGTTATTTTGGTTGAGTATCCAATTATTTGAAAAAACACCTGCTAATCCTATATGAAAAGCCTTTTCTTGAGCTAAAACATTTTGAAATATCCCTAAAAATACTCCAAACAATATGAAAGTAAATATCTTAATTTTACCTTTGTGCATCTTATTATTTTTTTTATTAGTGAATATCAGTTTCAAAATTCATAGCATTTTTAGTTTTATAACTTACTATTTCAATTCTAAAACCAAATACAAAATACACTCTCCTTTTGTATATAATTTTATAACTGAAATCTTAGAATCTAATATTCAAAATTTTAATAGTGCAAAATTAATTAATTTTTACAAAAAGCATTATAAAACTATAAACTACTCTAAAAATGAAGGGGCAGGTTCAAGTATTTTAAAAAAAGTAAACGAACCTATTGACGGTTTTATTAGCAAAGTAGGCATACCTGAAAAATACGGGAAAATACTGATGCTGTTAGCTCAGGAATATAACAATAAATCTATTTTAGAATTAGGCACATCTTTGGGATTGAGTACCAGCTACCTTTTAAACTCTAACAATAAAATTATAAGTATAGAAGGCAATAAAGATATTTATACAATAACAAAAAATGCTTTTGAGCAACTCAATTTTAATAATGCACATTTGATTAATAGCACATTTGAAAATGAACTACAAACTGTACTACAAAACAACAATGATATAGTTTTATTTTTTATAGACGGCAATCACACAAAAAAAGCAACAATCAACTATTTTAACACCATACTTCCTTTTATTAAAGAAAATAGCATTGTAATTTTAGACGATATTTATTGGAATAAAGAAATGACGGAAGCTTGGCACGAAATTAGAACCAACAAAACCGTAAAACTAAGTATAGATTTATATAGAATAGGTATTTTATTTTTTAGAAAAGAACAAAAAGAACAAGAGCATTTTACATTATGGCATTAAGAATATTTAGTTTTATTATACTCTTTAATTTTTTATTTATAAATGAAATAAAAAGTCAACAACAGCTTTTTTTTACAGATGTTTACAACACCAATATTTATAAAAATAATGACAATAATAAAATAATTTTTAATAATAATTTATTTGCCAATCTAAATCAAAACGAATACAATACTGTAACAAGCATAATAGATACTTATTTTAAAGAAATAAAAGTTGAAGCAAGCAAAGCTACTCCTATCCATAATTATCAAGTAATATACAATTACACCACCACTAATTTTAAACCTTTACAGTGGAGTAAAACATGGCATCAAAAATATGAAGATACATTAGTTTCATACTTAAATCAGGTACACAAAGATTATTTTGACACCCTCAATATTGAAAATGAAAGCAATATTGCTTATGCAAAATTAATGTACCTTGATAAAATAAAACATAATTACAACTCAAGTACTTTTAGTAGCACTTTTATAAATATTTATGTACAAAATGTAAATATTAATAGATTTAAACAAGAAAATGTAGCACCAAATCAAACGTGGAATAGAATTATAACTAATTCAAAATTAACATCTTACAATGAATCTTATTATTTTAAAGATGTAAAACAAGATGCATATTTATATATTGGTCCAAATTTTAAATCAAGATTAGATGACTGCTTATCTATGATTTTAATTAAGCTAATAAATAACAACTTAAACTATCAATATTTTAATAACTATTCCTTTTTTACATTACCTACAAAAACTATTGCCACAATAGATAGTTTGCAATTTATTACATACAAAAACGAGGCTTTTAAAATATTAGAACAACACATTAACAATCAAACTTTATCTTTTTATTCTATTGACGATTTAGAAAGTTTAAGCCGATTAAAAGAGTTTTATAGCTACGGTACTTTCAAGGAATTTTTTAGTATTTATATAACTAATAATAACTTTACTAAACTTACTAATAATAAGGACGAAAGATATTCTTACTTCTCTATAGTAGATACTATACATTATAAGCCTAATTCGGCAAATTTTATTTCTCAAAAAGATTCTACCGAGCTACAAGAAATAGCACTGCTCCTATTAAATAATGAATATAGAGAGCTGACCATTTATGGCAATGCCGACAAAAGTGAATACGTGAAAATAGAAAAAAGTAAATACAAAAACTTAGTAGATAAATACAACAAATATCAACCTATGAAAATTAGTAGAAAGGTTGATTTATCGCTATACCGAGCTTTATTGGTATTTGATTACTTGCACGACAAAGGTTTAGCTCCGCAAAAAATGATGTGCATAGGAAGACAATATAAGGCAGAAAACTTGGTAGAAATAGACGTAAAAGAGCAAGCTAAGCACGCCAAGTTGTATTTTACTTTAAAAAAATAAATAAAGCGAATACTATTATAATGAGTTGTAAACCATTGGATTACATTAATTCACAAAACTAACTCATTCCTTTATACCATTGTTGCATAAAAGCTAATTCATCTTCAGCAAACTGCTCATTTTTTCTTAGTACAGAAAGTAAATGTTCAAAATTTGAAAGCGTATAAAACGGAACGCCCACTTCAGCAAAGGCTTTATCCACTTTTTTAAAACCGTAGTTAAAAATAGCCACAGCTCCTACCACTTCAGCACCTTCTTCTTTTAAAGCGTGTATAGCTTTAACCGTGCTTCCTCCTGTAGAAAATAAATCTTCTACCACCACTACTCTATCGCCTTTGCTTATTTTACCTTCTATTAAACTTTTAGTGCCGTGACTTTTAGGCGAAGAACGCACATAGCAAAAAGGCTTTTCTAAATTATCTGCCAGCAAAGCTCCATGAGCTATTCCCGCAGTAGCCACTCCGGCTATTACATCTATATCTTTAAATTTATCTTTTACCAAAACAGAAAAACTATCTTTTAAAAAACTTCGCACTTCCGGATAAGCTAAGGAAATTCTATTATCGCAATATATAGGCGACTGAATACCGCTGGCCCAAGTAAATAAATTTGCAGGATTTAGGCGTATAGCTTTTATATCTAATAAATATTCGGCAACTTTGTTGGCAATTTGAGGAGTATAAATCATGAAACAAAGCTATAAAATTTTTATTAACGATGTAGTTGTAATTTTGGCTGAAGTTAAAGAAGAATTTGACTTACCTAAAATAAAAGGTAGAATGGTGGTTTACAATGTAAATAAAACCGATTTACTTGAAAAAATAATTACTTCTATTGAAATAGGAAGTATAAAAACCAATGTACTTTTAATAACAAAAGACTTAACTTGGCTTAAAAATAACTTTTTTAGCTCTTTTAAAATAATAATAGCAGGCGGAGGATTGGTTATAAACAATAAAAACCAATATTTGCTTATGCACAGAAAAGGCAAATGGGATTTACCTAAAGGCAAAATTGAAAAAAATGAAGATATTGTAGCCGGTGCCATAAGAGAAGTGGAAGAAGAAACTAACGTTAAAATAAAACTTGTAAAAAATAAAATTGGTTTAACCTACCATACCTATAACTTAGGCAATAAGTGGATTTTAAAAGAAACGCACTGGTTTTATATGTTAGGTGATGAAAAAAGCAAATTAGTGCCACAAAAAGAAGAAGGCATAGACGAAGTAATATGGTGCAGTGAAAAAGAAGCTAAATTAAATTTAAAAAATTCTTACCCTTCAATTAAAGATGTATTCAAATTTGATAAATAAAATTATTGTAACAGCTATTATTGTTTTGTTATTTGCCACTAATGGACTTAATGCACAAAACGATACGCTATCACAGCAAGCCGAAATAAGCATACTAACCTGCTCTGCCGGAGATGAATTATACAGCACTTTTGGACACACAGGCATACGAGTAAAAGACCCCATTCAAAACATTGATGTAGTTTTTAACTATGGCATGTTTTCTTTTGGAGGAAGCTCAATGAAAGACCAAGTAGAATTTGGAGTAAAGTTTATAAGAGGAAATTTAGAGTACTGGTTAGGACTATCTAAGTTTGAAAATTTTATGCGTGGCTATAAATATGACGAACGCTGGGTGTATGAGCAAGTGCTCAATTTAAGCCATGAAGACAAAGAAGAACTTTTAAACGCTCTTATAGAAAACTACAAACCCGAAAATAGAGCCTACCGTTATGATTTTTTCTTTGATAATTGTTCTTCTCGGGTTAGGGATATTTTAGTAAAAGCCGTAGGTCCTGTTTTTGGAGATGCCAATAGCGATGTTTTTAGAAAAACAGATAAAAGTTTTATTGATCTAATTGACCCATACATAAAAAAATCGCCATGGTTAGATTTAGGAATGGATATCATGCTGGGTATTCCTTCTAGTAGAAAAGCTTCGCCTTATGAATTTATGTTTCTTCCCGACCATTTAATGGAGCAAATTTCTAAAGCTGACGGCTTGGTAAAAAGTGAACATTATTTAATAGATTTTCCAAGAAGGCACGTAACTGAATCTAAATTTCATTTAGTAACTCCTTTAAGTGTTTTTACATTATTGCTGCTAATTATTGCCACTATAACTTACTTTAATTATAAAAACAACAAACATTGGAAGTTTATTGATGTTACTTTGATGCTGGTAACGGGACTTATGGGTTGTCTTTTTCTTTTTATGTGGTTTGGCACTAAGCATCTTCCCGCTCATGCCAATTTGAATATGTTTTGGGCATTTCCACTTAATATTATTGCCCTTTTCTTTATTAATAATAAAAAATGGAGCATCTATTTTAAAATAGTATTAGGCTTTGCCGGTTTTATTTTATTGGCATGGTTTATTTCTCCACAGCAATATCATGTAGCCATTATTCCTATTAGCTTACTACTTATTATCCGCTATTTAAAAATATTAGATTGGCAAGGTAAAAAAAGCTAAAAATATACAATATTTAATTTTTTCATTTCGTTTTTAATAAAAACACCTTAAAAAATGAAAAAATTACTTTTAATACTATTCGTTAGTACTTTTGTGGCTAACGCCAAAGCCCTTAGCATTTTAGAGGCTGAAAAAGCAGGAAAAATCACTTATGAACTTATAGGAAATGAAATTTATGTTCATTATGAAACACCATTAATGTTTCACATTACCAATATTAGCAATGAAAATATTACCATAGAAATAGATGCCGGTACTATTGTACAATCTAACGTAGAAAAATACCAAGATTTTGTATTGACCGGTGCTATAGCTTTGGAGCTATCACCCCAAGGAGAAGATTTTTTTCATATTAATGCCATGTGTATAGAGCAGGATGATAATGCCCCCACTAATGATGCGTATTACTTTTTTACAGATAGAAAAAATGACAATCTTATTAAATTAGCCACATTTATAAGTGATAATAAATTATTTAACTCAGAAGCACAATTTTTAGTTTGGGATGTAATAAAAAATCCAAAAAACTATGATAATATAACGGCTTATAAATTAGACGAAAAAAACAATATTTGGTCGGTAGCAAATAATAATGGGGAAGAAAATATTGCGTTAGCTTCAAAAGCTGACGTTATAGAAGATAATGACCAACAAAATCTTTTAATGGTTAGCGGTACTTTTACTTTTAATTTAGCATTTGGTAAAGAAGTTCATTTAGCTATGTTTAACGACAGAAATGTAATAGTAAAAGAACTTTACGCAGAAGCTACCATGCCAAAAGGGCTAAGCAAAATACCTTATGCTTTTAATTCTTTAGACTTTCCCGAAGACAAATACTACATTAAGCTAATAATGGACGGCAAAGTACTTAACAATAAAGAAATAGACATGAAGTACTTTAGAAATTAGAACCTAACTCTTAATTTAATATTAAGAGGAATAGTATATCCTATATTAAATTCATTTGAAGTTGTTGTAGAAATCTCTTCTGGGTCTGTACCACTTTGCTGTTTACTTTCACTTTTAGATTTATCAAACATTAAGCGTAGAGCTGCTTCTGTAGATAAAGAAATTTTAGGATGCACATAAAATTGAACTCCTACAAATGGTCTAACACCTCCCCCTAAAGTTTTACCTTTACGATAGTCATAGTATTTTTCATCACTATAGTAAGAAACGTTCTCATAAGTGCTTGTTTCCAAATTAAATAATACATCTGAACCATAAAAAAGATTAAATCTATTAGATATATTTGTATAATGAGCAAACCCTATTCCATAAGAGAAATCAAAATTTTTAGAATCTCGTGTAATTGTATCATTACGCACGTTTGAAATTTTACTTCCTCCAATTCCAAATCCCGTATGAATATCAAAATTACCAATATATCTTCGGTAGGTAAGTAAATATGGGCTAGAAATACTACTAAAATAATATCCTTCATATCCAGAAGATACTACTGCAACTTTGAGCAAATTAGTAACATCAAGTTCTAATTCATTTAATTTTGAAGTATCTACTTGAAAATGCTGGTCTTTAATTTTTTGTTTCTTGTTTTTCTTCTGAGCAAATGTACACTGAATACTCAATACGGCTAAGGCTATTAATACTATTTTTTTCATAACTTATTAACTGCTAAGGTAATAAAAATATTGTATAAAGTACTAATATTAAATGTTAAAACTTTATTTCAAAAATTGCTTACTCACAGTTTTATTCTTGTATCCTCCGTCATAAGAATAAAATCCTTCTCCCGATTTCACTCCCAGTTTACCTGCTTGCACCATATTTACTAAAAGCGGGCAAGGTGCATATTTAGGATTTCCAAAACCTTCATACAGTACATGGCATATTGATAAAGCCACATCTAAACCTACAAAATCGGCTAACTGCAATGGTCCCATAGGATGAGCCATGCCCAGCATCATCACTTGGTCTATTTCTTCTACTCCCGCTACGCCTTCATATAAAGCGTATATAGCTTCGTTTATCATAGGTACTAATATTCTGTTAGAAACAAAACCCGGATAATCATTAGCTTCAACAGGAATTTTACCTAAAGTTTTAGTCATGTCAACTATGGTTTTCATGGTTTCTGCCGAAGTAGAATACCCTTTTATTATTTCTACCAGCTTCATCACAGGCACGGGGTTCATAAAGTGCATACCTATCACTTTATCGGCTCTTTTAGTGGCACTGGCTATTTTAGTTATAGAAATAGAAGAAGTATTGCTGGCTAAAATGGCATTTTTAGGTGTAAATTCTTCTAATTGTTCAAAAATTTTAAGTTTTACGTTCACATTTTCAGAAGCTGCTTCTACTACAAGGTCAGCATTTTTAACACCTTCTTCTATTTTTGTAAAAGTGGATAAATTATTAAGCGTAGCTTCTTTATCTTTTTCGCTAATTTTTTCTTTAGCTATCATTCTATCTAAGTTGTTAGCTATGGTTTTCATAGCTTTATCTAAAGAATCTTGCGATATATCAATTAAACTAACTTTAAATCCTGTTTGAGCAAATACGTGAGCAATTCCATTCCCCATTGTTCCCGCACCTATTACAGCTATATTTTTCATGTATTTTTATTTTTTGTGCAAAGTTACAAGATTATACTTTTTAAAGTAAATTGTTTTTAGAATTAGTGGTTGAAATATCTTTCCGCAAAAACGGATTTTACAGTTACATTTCTACCACTATTTGTAGTTGTTGAAGATTGCTTCACTCCGTTCGCAAAGACGTGCATCCTGTACTCGTGCCACGACTTGGAGTCGTGGCACGAGTACAACCCCAAAATCGTCATTGCAGCGAAGGCGGTAATCCCCTGCAATAGAACTGTGCTAAGTGATATTGAGATACCTGCCTCCGCAGGCATGACGTACTACATAGATTTAACAAACCTTACGTAAAATCGTCATTGCAACGAAGGCGGTAATCCTAAAAAACAATTTACATAAAACTATTTCAAAAGAGTTCCGAACTTTTAAAAAGTTCGGAACTCTTATAGTAATATAACATAAACTCGTGCCACGACTTGGAGTCGTGGCACGAGTACGCTCCAAAATCGTCATTGCCACGAAGGCGGTAATCCCGTAAAATAGAACTGTACTAACTGGATATTGAGATGCCTGCATCCGCACCGTGTCTGCCGACAGGTAGAGGCATGACGCCTGATGTAGATTGCATTTCCAAATTATCCAATTACCTTATTTTCAAATTATTTTCTCGCAATAAACTCAAAGTCCTACCCTTTTAACGTTCCGTGTTATTCTCCTGCTTTACTTATAATAGAATAACCTCAAATATCTATTTAATGCCCAAATAGGAAATACATTTCTGTATGAAGTGTAGGTTATCATACAGCTTTTATTAAACACACCACTAATACTTTCTTGAGGGAAATCGCCATCTTCATCTTGTTTTGATAGTAAAAACCGAATGCCTTTATCTATTACACTTTTATCAGAATACTGGCTTTGCATCAATGCCAATAATGCCCAAGCCGTATTTATTACTTGCCCTTGTTTGTTTTGAACATAACGCACTTCTACACAACTCAAATAACTTTCGCCCCACGAGCCGTCTTCTTTTTGTTGTTGCACCAAAAAATCGCAAGCTTTTTTAGTTGTTTTATCGTTGCTGTAATTTTTTCCTACACAAGCTAAAGCTTCCGCAGCAAACCACGCACCATAAGTATAGCCCACGCCCCACGAACCATAAAACGAGCCGTCATCGCCCTGCTCATTACAAATAAACTTTATGCCTCTATCTACAGCTTTTTTAATTTCTGTGGGTTTATAATCCGGATATTCTTTACTAAATTTCACTAAACTTTGAATACACGAAGAACTACATTCCACATAAGAATAATCTACCATTATTTCTCCAAAAACCTCCGAAGGGTTAATTTCTTCTATCCAAAAAGGAGCTCTTCGCTGCTCGTAAGTTGCCCAGCCTCCATCTTCATTCTGAAAAGATAAAAGTAAATCTACTGCTTCTTGAAAACGTTTTTGTGTTATGGTTTTGTTTAATGATAGCTGGTGTTTTGTAGCAAACTGATGTTGCAGTATGCTGGCTTTCATACCATCGGCAGTACAGTCTGTTATAGGCCAGCCGTGCTCTACTGTGCTAAACGGCCACCCACCTTGGTCTTGATGTCTAAAAAAAGTAGTTTTCCCACTTGTTTCATTTTGTATTTGAGAAGTATCTAAGTAAGTATAAATATTTTGAAGCGTATTCTCATAATCTTTTCCCAGCTCACTTTCATTTATAGCGTTTGAAAAAAAAGCCGTTTCCCACAATTGTGCTCCATTATATCCTTGCATTTTCATACCGTCTTCTGCCAGCCATAAATAATCTTTCCAGCGTTCTACATGTTTTTTAAAATATTCCGATTCTCCGCCATATTCTTGCCACAAGGCTAATGAATTTATAGCTTGATTCACAGGGCCTATATCTATATAATTTGTTCGTAAATCTTCGTCATTAATATATTTAATAATAAAATCAAGAGCTAATCTCCGTATTTTTTTAGGAGCTATTTTTTCGTACAGATGTGTTATTCCATTTAAAACATTTAATAAAAATGTAGGTTTTCTGTATAAATCTGTTTTTGCACAGGCAGACCTTGCTTTATTCCAATTAATATCTTCATATTTTTCATTGTAAAGTTCGGTACGAAGCTCTTTTGTTAAATCGTGTAGGGGCATTTGATATTTTGCTCCAAAACAATATGCCATAGGCAAATAAACCATACGTGCATGACACCAATATCTACCCGGATAAATAGGCAACCATTTAGGCAACAGCCACAATTCAGGAAATGTTGACTGATTGCCGCTCCAATCATAAACATTTAATGCACTCAAATAAAACTTTCCCCAACTGGGTGCATGTGTAGCTCCTCCATTTTCTCTTATCCAAGTTCTACCCTTTTGCATGTATTTTTCATCTTTATCTACACCTAAAATACGCAATGCTGTGTAGTTTAAAGAACTTCCCATCATGGTGCTTTCACTTTCTATGTGCAAGCCCCAGCCACCGTCTTCATTTTGATGATTTTTAATATAAGCACGCATTAATGCTTTTTGAGCATTAGAAAACGGTGTGTTGGTAATATAAGATACAATAATTAATCCCGGAAGCAAAAACATAGGCCCACCATAATCGCCAGGTATAAAATGGTTGGGCGTAAGTAGTTCTTTGTAGTAATTAATAGCTTGCTGAGTACTACTTTTAACATTATCTAAAAAGTCGGACTTATTTTCTTTAGCACTAAATTTGGAGTGTTTAGTGGCATTATACCTATAAATTTTATCTGCACTATTAGGATTTTTTGAGCTATCAAAAACAAACGATTGCTCCATTTCTTTAATCAATGCTTCATCTTCATCATTACCTTTAAAACGCCAGTATTGGCGACCTTTTTCGGTAGTTTTAAGCTCCCATAATTCCCAAAATTTATGGCTTTTTTCGGCAGTATATTTATTCATACTGTAAATATGCTACAAGTAAATTTGTTAAAAGTACGTATTTGGCAATTTGGACGTCCTAATAAAAAACCCATACACTACACTTTTGTTTTAGCTTTTTATTTGTGTTATGATTTCTACAAGTCCAATAACCGTAAAACATTTTTTGCAAGTTGTAAAAAACGATACAAAGCGAATAGCTAAAAAAGTAAAGCTAATAAATTCTAACGATAAAGACTATTGCTACGATACTTTAAATAAAGTTTCGCGTTCTTTTGCTTTAGTTATTCAAGATTTGCCTTCAGAACTTAAAGATGCTGTTTGTGTTTTTTATTTAGTGCTTCGTGCTTTAGATACTATTGAAGACGATATGAAAATACAAGACGCTGACAAGGAAAGTTTATTAATGAATTTTCATGAGTACTGCGATGACGAATCTTTTTCTTTAGACAATGTAGGCGATAAGCCGGAATATGTTGAGTTAATGCGTAATTATCCAATTATTGCCCGATTTTTATCTTCTGTAGATACCAAATACCAGCTAATAGTTAAAGATACTACAAAAGAAATGGCTGAGGGAATGTTGCATTTTGCAAAGCAAGAAGTGTATTCTAAAAACGACTACAATGAATACTGCCACTATGTAGCAGGAATTGTAGGACAAGGTTTGTCTAAACTTTTTGCAAAATCGGGTTTAGAAAGCGAAGAATTTTATACGGAAATGGACTTAGCTAACGAAATGGGTTTATTTCTACAAAAAACTAATATTATTAGAGATTATCAAGAAGATGTAGAAGAAGGTCGTATTTTTTGGCCAAGAGATGTTTGGGAGAATTATGTTTCAAATTACGCTGATTTAAAGAAAAATCCCGAAAATTCAAGAAGTATAGCTTGCCTAAATGCCATGGTTATAGATGCTATGAATCATTTTGAAAGTTGCTTAACTTTTTTATCAAAAATTGAGAATGAAAAAATATATCGCTTCTGTGCTATTCCTCAGTTAATGGCATTAGCTACTTTGGTAAAACTGTACAATAATCCTAATACTTTAAAGGAAAATGTAAAAATAGACAGAGCAACTACCATGGAAATTTTTGCCAAATTAAATAACAAACAAGTGTTTTCAGCATATTCTATTCAATTTTTGAATGAAATAAAACTAAAAGAATGTGATGTAAATATGATTGTTCTAAAAGAAAAATTATTAAAAAACTTAAAAAACTAAACTATGTATGATATTTGTATAGTTGGAGCAGGAGTTGCCGGTGCATCAATAGCAGCTCATCTTTCTAAATTAAATTATTCTATTGCTTTAATGGATATTTCCTTTAAAGAACGAGATAGAATAGTAGGCGAATTAATGCAACCCGGTGGACTAATGATGATGCAAAAACTGGGAATTGGGCACGTTATTAATAACATAGAAACAAGCAAAGTAAAAGGATATTCTTTGCATTACAACAATAAAAATCTTGTAATAGATTATGGAAATGACCAGTTTGGCGTAGGGCTTAATAATGGTAAATTTATACAAGCTTTAAGGAATGAAACACTAAACCAAAGTAATGTAAAACGCATTTTGGGCAAAGCTCTTGATTTTTCGTACAAAAACGATGATGAAATAGAAGGTGTTATTTATGAAGATGAAAAGAAAGACAAGCAAACTATACAAGCTAAATTAACTATAGTGTGCGATGGCTTTTTCTCTACTTTACGAAGTAAATTAATAGACGACCAAAAAGTAATAAGCAGTTATTTTTTAGGCTTAATTTTAAAAGATTGTCAACTGCCTAATGAGCAATATGGACATATTTTTTTAGACGGAAAATCTCCTTTTTTATGCTATAGAATTAACGAAAACGAAGTGCGTTTATTGCTTGATTATCAAGGAAATAAAGCACCTGTTTTAAATAAGGATTTAAAAGAGTTTATCTATCAAGAAGTAGCACCTTATGTAAATGAAAATATGAAGCAAAGTTTGCAAGAGGCTATAAATACACAAGCGGTTAAAATAATGCCTAATCATAAACTAAGTGTGGTTTCATGCACAAAAAAAGGCGTAGCTATGGTAGGCGATTCTTTAAACATGCGACATCCTTTAACCGGTGGTGGAATGACCGCCACATTAACAGATGTAGCTTTGCTATCTAAAGTTTTAAATAAAACCGAAATTTTAGACGATAAAATAAAACTCAATCAACAAATACAGCATTACTACAAAGAACGCTTACAATGGAATGCCTCAATTAATATTTTAGCCGATGCACTATATAAAGTAACTCTAAATGACGGTTTAAAAGAGGCTTGCTTTGATTATTTATCAAAAGGAGCAGATAAAAGTCAAGAGCCGATACAGTTGCTGGCAGGCATTTCAAGAGATAAAGGAATGTTGCTAAAACATTTTACTCAAGTGGCTGTTTTAGGAGCAAAAGATAAATTATTTAGAGATTTCAGCATACACGGCATAGATATTTCTTACACCATGCTTAAAGAAGCTACCCAAATATTTTGGCCTTTGCTGAAAAAGGAAAAAAACATGATAACCGGTTTAATAAACGAACCAAATGTAGAACAATTAGAAGTCGCTTCGTAAGCTATTTATAACGCTCTACAACACTACAAACCGTATTAATATCAGATTGGCTAACATCTAAATGAGTTACAAATCTTATGGTATTTTTACCAAAAGGAACAGCCAAAACGCCATTGTTTTTCAAATAGTTTAAATACTTCTCCACTCCTATTTCTTCCACTACATCAAACAAAACAATATTAGTTTCGGGCGTTACCACATTTGTTATTTCCTTTTGCTTTATAAGCGTTTCAGCTAATTGAGTAGCATGTGCATGGTCGTTTTTTAGCCTGTCAATATTATTTTCTAAAGCATACAAGCCCGTTGCGGCTAAATAACCTACTTGCCTCATGCCTCCACCAAAGGCTTTGCGTACTTTTTTGGCACGTTTAATAAAAGCATTATTTCCTATTAAAACCGAACCAATAGGAGCTCCTAAACCCTTGCTTAAACATATAGAAATACTATCAAATAAACCTTTGTAATCTTCAATTTTGGTATTACTTGCCATTAAAGCATTAAAAAACCTTGCTCCATCCATGTGGAGTTTTAAGTTTTTTTCTTTGCATAAACTACTTATTTCTTTTAAGGCTTCTAACTTATAAAAAGCTCCTCCTCCTTTATTGCAAGTGTTTTCTACAATAACCAGCTTACTCACGGGCAACCAATCAAAATCGGGTTGTATGTTTTCTTTAATTTGTTGGGCAGAAATTCGCCCTTTATCGCCATCTATTAAACGGACTCCGCAACCCGAATTAAAAGCATAGCCCGCAGTTTCATAATAATATACATGAGAAAGTTTGTCCATTATTATTTCATCTAAAGGCTGAGTATGCACTTTTACCGCTATTTGATTGCACATGGTTCCGCTGGGGCAAAACAAAGCTGCCTCAAAGCCAAACATATCTGCCAGTTTTTGTTGCAATTTTTGCACCGTAGGGTCTTCGTTAAAAACATCATCGCCCACTTGTGCATTCATCATTGCTTCCAGCATTTCAGCATTGGGTTTTGTAACGGTATCGCTTCTTAAATCTATCATGGTTTTATTTGTTTTAAAATTTCATAACTAACTATCGTGCAAGCATTTATTACATTCATAGATGTTGTTTTGCCATACATATTTATATGAAAAACTTCATCAGACAGCTTCAATAATTCATCTGCTACTCCCCTATTTTCTTCTCCTAATATTAGCAGTATTTTTTCATCTTTATGCAGTGAAAGTTGCTCTATTTCTTTACTTTTATCGCAATATTCTACACTAATAATTTTATAATCTTCTCTCTTTAATTTCTTAATAATTTCTACAGGGTTTTCTACATATTCAAAATTTACATACTGCTCCGTTGCTCTTGAAGTTTTAGCTATTTTTCTGTTTGGAGGATATACACTATTGCCCGAAAAATACAGTTTTTCAATACCTAAATTATCTGCCAGCCTAAATAAACTGCCCACATTAAAAGGCGAATGCATATTATTTGCCAAAATAGATAATTGGGCATTGGGTTTTTGATTTTTTATTTCGTTATGTAGTAATTGCCTCATTTTCTATTCATTATGATAAGGCTCTCCCTTAATTATGGTAAAAGCTCTGTAAAGTTGTTCAGCAAAAATTAAGCGTATTAATTGGTGCGAAAATGTCATGGAAGACAACTGCATTTTCATATTGGCTCTTTCGTATATTTCAGGAGCAAAACCATAAGCTCCGCCCACCACAAAAACTATTTGACTAACTGCATTAAGTTGTTGTTGTTCAATCCATTTAGCAAATTTTACCGAAGTAAAACTTCTACCCTTTTCATCAAGCAGTACCACAAAATCTGTAGGTAATAACACTTTTAAAATTTGAGTACCTTCCTCTTGTTTCCGCTGCTCTATTTGCAGTTTATTGATGTTCTTTTTATCTTGAATAACTTGAAATTCAAAATTAGTGTAATGCTGTAAACGATTAAAAAAAATACTACACCCTTCATCTACATAACTTTGTGTAGTTTTACCAATAACCAACAATTTTACTTTCATGTGTACAAAAATATGATAAGAATTGTTCAATCTATTGCATAAGTTAGTTAATTTTGATTTTTAACTTAAAAATTCAGCATGAATAAAATTAAATATTTTGCCATAAGCACCTTTTTAATGCTTTTATTATTTGCCTGCCAAACTACTCCAAATTTTGTAGGACAATGGGAATTAAAAGAGCTTCAACTGGGCAATGAAAGAATAACGGGCATGGATATAGGCAACCCCACTTATACTTTTAATAAAGATAAAACTTTTACTATAGCCATAGACGATTTAAGCCAAAGTGGCACTTGGAGCTATAAAAATAACAAGCTGAGCCTTGTAAATGACGATGACAAAGGCAATGAAAATATATTGACCGTAGTAGATGTTAACGACACTATTTTTCATTACACTACAGGAGTAGATAATCAAGAATCTTTTGTATATTTAAGAAGAATTAAAAAATAAAATGACCTTAGCCCTAATTGCTTTTGCTTTA
Source organism: Chitinophagales bacterium (assembly GCA_020635995.1). NCBI lineage: Bacteria > Pseudomonadati > Bacteroidota > Chitinophagia > Chitinophagales > Chitinophagales bacterium. The sequence goes on from JACJYS010000004.1 coordinate 236,712, forward strand.
TTAATGGGAATTATCCTTATATTTTTAGAGGTTTTTATAATACCCGGCACTACTATTTTTGGTATTTTTGGAGCAGTTATTTCGGTGGTAGCCATAATATTTGCCTACAAATATTTAGGAACTAATGCCGGACATTTAAGCATAATAATAGGCTTTGTGGTTTTTATGGTTTTCTTTTTTTTAGGAAAGAAATTTATGGATAAAAGTAACTTTTCATTGCACCAAGAACTTACCGGAAAAGTAAATTTATACGAAGCAAAGGCAAAAGTTGGCGATATGGGCATAGCTCATACCGATATAAAACCAAACGGAAAAGCTATTATAGATGATGAGAAAATAGAAGTATTTTCTATAGGGCAATATATAACAAAAGGAGAAAAAATAATAGTAACTAAAATAGAACAAAATAAAATTTTTATAAAACCAATAACTTAAAAAAACATGTATTTACTACCCATATTAATTGTATTTGCAGCCATATTTATGCTGTTTTTCATTTTGTATTTTGTACCTATCGGCTTATGGATTTCAGCCTTAGCTTCTGGTGTTAAAATAGGCATAATTGACTTATTTGCTATGCGTTTAAGAAAAGTACCGCCTACAGTAATAGTTAACGCTATGATTACGGCTAAAAAAGCAGGTATTCCTGTAGAAAGAGATTTTTTAGAAGCCCATTATTTAGCCGGAGGGAATGTAATTAAAGTTGTAAATGCTTTAGTATCGGCAGATAAAGCTAATATTGACTTAACTTTTAATGATGCTACGGCTATTGATTTGGCGGGTAGAGATGTATTAGAGGCGGTAAAATTAAGCGTTGACCCACGTGTTATAGAATCGCCACCTGTAGCGGCTGTGGCAAAAGACGGTATTCAGTTAATAGCCAAAGCGAGGGTAACGGTACGTGCTAACATTAAGCAATTAGTAGGTGGTGCAGGAGAAGAAACTATTTTGGCAAGAGTTGGAGAAGGAATTGTTACTTCTATTGGTTCGGCAGAAACGCATAAAAAAGTGTTAGAAAACCCCGATACTATTTCAAAATTAGTGCTGGGCAAAGGATTAGATTCCGGAACTGCTTTTGAGATACTTTCTATTGATATTGCAGATGTAGATGTAGGTAAAAACATAGGTGCAGAACTTCAAATAGACCAAGCTAATGCCGATAAAAATGTAGCACAAGCCAGAGCCGAAGAAAGAAGAGCCATGGCAATAGCCGAAGAGCAAGAAATGAAAGCCAAAGCACAAGAAGCCCGAGCTAAAGTAATTTTAGCAGAAGCAGAAGTGCCTTTAGCATTGGCAGAAGCTTTTAGAAAAGGTAATTTAGGTATTATGGATTACTATAAATTCCAAAATATACAAGCAGATACTAATATGAGAGATTCTATTAGTGGAAAAGACAATAGTAAAAAGTAGATTTAGCTTATTTCAAAAAAGCTAAAATTTCATTGTAAACTATTGTCAATTCACTTTTTGTAATGCAATAAGGTGGCAATATATATAAAGTATTGCCCAAGGGACGCAATAAAATTCCCTTATCTAAAAAGTGTCTATTTAAAGTATCCCGCAGTGAATTTCCGTAGGAAGTAGCTTGTGCTGTAATAATATCAAAAGCCATTATAGTACCTTGTATTCTTATATTTTCTACTTTACCGGTTGCTTTTAAATCTATGGCAAACTGTTGATGTTGTTCATTAATCTGCTTTATAGATTTTTTTGTTTTTTCTTGTTCAAGCAAATCTAAACTGGCATTAGCAGTGGCACAAGCTATTGGATTGGCAGTAAAAGAATGCCCATGAAAAAATGTTTTATTCATAAAATTATCCGATAAAAAAGCATCGTATATTTCTTGTGTACAGGTAGTGATGCTCATAGCCATTACCCCACCCGTTAAGCCTTTAGATAAACACATAATATCCAGAGATGTTTGGCAATATAGACTGGCAAACATTTTTCCCGTACGATAAAAACCCGTCATAACTTCATCTGCTACGCACAAAACATTATTTTGTTTACATAACTGTAGCATTTCTTCCAATGTTTCGGCACTATACATTAGCATTCCTCCTGCACCTTGCACTAATGGCTCATATATAAATGCGGCAACATCATTGTTTTTTACAATTTCTCTTAATTGACTTATGCTTTTTTCTGCATTAATTGCCGGACTTTCTATAAACTCTACATCAAATAAAAATGGAAAAAATGGCTCTGTAAAAGCACTTCTACTGCCTACACTCATAGCCCCGAAAGTATCGCCATGGTAGGCTTCTTTTAAGGCAATTACTTTAGTTTTCTTTTCTCCTTTATTGTGCCAATACTGAAATGCCATTTTAAGCCCAACTTCTACTGCTGTACTTCCATTATCCGAAAAAAAAGCTTTTTTTTGATTAGAAGGTAAATACTGCATAAGCCTTTCTGTCAATCTTACGGCCGGCTCATGAGTAAATCCTGCAAAAATTACGTGTTCAAGTTCTGTAGCTTGTTCATATATTTTTTTAGCAATATAAGGATGAGCATGACCATGTATGCATGTCCACCAACTAGATATTGCATCTATATATTTCTTGCCATTTTCTTCGTATAAATAAACTCCTTCTCCCTTAACTATGGGAATAGGATTATCGGCTATTTTCATTTGAGTAAATGGATGCCAGATATGTAGCTTACTTCTTGACGATAGAGACATAAGTTTTTAGTCTTTAAGTTAATCGCTCAAAGATAAACAGTTTTGAAGGGAAGAAAATTAACAAAACAAAACTTATTAACACATCTTGATTTTTAATATAAAAAGACTAACTTTGTTTGACATTGTGTAAAAATATTTCTACCCATCAATAAACAAAAAACAATACGCACAAGTTTTTTATACCAATTGTCAACACAAAATAGATTAGATTATTATATATTCCTAAGCGGTATAAACATCTATTTCTCTCTAAAACATTTCCTACATCTCGGTTCGTAGCTTTCTTTTTCGCCAAGCATTACGGTTTTGCTATCACTAGTTTTTCTATAAGAATGTACTGCTATATCTCCACAATTAACACAAATAGCGTGCACTTTGGTAATATAATCGGCAATGCTCAACAAATTAGGAATAGGACCAAAAGGCTTGCCTTTAAAATCCATGTCTAAACCGGCTACAATAACCCGTGTTCCTCTATTAGCCAATTTTTCGCACACACTTACCAACTCCATATCAAAAAACTGTGCTTCATCTATTCCTACCACATCTATACCTTCTGAAAGTAGCAAAATATTTTCTGAATGACTTACCGGAGTGCTACGTATTGAATTTCTATCATGCGAAACAACTTCTGTTTCGTCATATCGGGTATCTATTTCGGGCTTAAAAATTTCAACTTTTTTATTAGCTATAATAGCACGCTTAAGTCGCCTTATTAGTTCTTCTGTTTTTCCGGAAAACATAGAACCACAAACCACTTCTATCCAGCCCTTTTTATTTTGATGTGTACTTGGTTCAATAAACATTGCTGTAAAAATACACGATAAGCTTTATATATAAAAGTAAGGTTGATAAAGTATAGGCTTAGGTGGAAAAGTTTTGTATAATTCGCTATTATCCGTTTCCAATTATCTTTCAAAAGCTAATACAATTCTTATCTTTGGAGCTTCAAACTAAACAAATGGAGAGATATAGTAAACAACAAATAAGCGACATTTACCACAAACCTTTGCTACAATTAATGTACGAAGCTAATGAAGTTTATAAAGAAAATTTTGAAGTAGGCGAAATTGTAGTAAATACTTTACTTTCTGTAAAAACAGGCGGATGCCCGGAAGATTGTTCTTATTGTTCTCAATCATCTAAATATGTTACTGATGTAAAAGCCAGCAAAATGATGGAAGTAGATGCTGTGCGTGAAAAAGCAAAAGAAGCTAAGGCTAATGGAACAACGCGTTTTTGCATAAGCAGTATGGGAACAAAAGTGAGAGATAATAAAGATTTTGATACTGTTTTAGAAATGGTAAAAGCTGTAAAACAAGAAGGATTGGAAGTATGCTGTACTTTAGGTATGTTAAATCCAGAGCAGGCTACTAAGCTTAAAGATGCAGGGTTAAACGCCTACAATCATAATGTAGATACCTCTGATGAATATTATGATAAAGTAATAACCACAAGAACTTATCAAGATAGATTAGATACTTTGAGCCATGTAGCAGGTTCCGGCTTAAAAATATGTAGCGGAGGAATTATAGGCTTAGGAGAAACAGACGAGGATAGAATAGGAATGTTGCATACTTTGTGCAATTTACCTACACAACCGGAGTCTGTTCCTGTAAATTGTCTTGTACCCATAAAAGGTACACCATTGGAGGGCAATAAATTAGTTAGCGTTTGGGAAATGCTAAGAATGGTGGCCACGGCACGTATTATAATGCCAAAATCTGTGGTACGAATTTCCGCAGGAAGAGAGAAAATGACTACAGAGCAGCAAGCTTTATGTTTTATGGCAGGTGCAAATTCAATTTTTGCCGGAAATAAATTATTAACCACTCCAAATCCCGAAATAGGGACAGACAACTATATGTTTAATTTACTAGGCTTAAAACCAAGACCTGCAATGAAAGAGGTGGAGATATAATATCTATTACTTCTTAATAAAAATTTTCATCACAAATTTCTCTTGCTCTATAAACAGTATATTACTTACATTCCATCGGTGTATTAAATCTTCTTTTTGAAAAACTAAAAAGCCATCTTCTGCTCTTATAAAATTGAGCCATTTGCTGTCGTAAGGTTTGTCAAAATCATCTCCTATCACCACTATTTCTTTACATTTACAGTCTTGATACATTTTTATAACCGTTTCAGCCGCACTATTATCGGCAGCAGTTTGTGCTATTGAAAGTAAAACAAAAAACATAAAGAATGGAACGAGAATAATTTTTTTCATTAGTGTTAATTTTTGCCAAATATAGTGGTTTATTTTATTTAATTCAAAATTGAAAAATTAAGAAGTACAATTAATGCCGTATATTTGCACCTCAAAAAAAATCAAAATAATGAGTAAAGTAATAGGAAAAAAAGAACTGGACTTTTTTGAAAAATATATTAATAATGCTTCGCCAACGGGCTATGAATGGAATGGGCAAAAATTGTGGTTAGATTTTATTAAGCCTTATGTAGATACGCACAAAGTAGATAACTATGGAACTGTTTATGGGATAATAAACCCAAAAGCAGAATTTAAAGTAGTTATAGAAGCCCATGCCGATGAAATTAGTTGGTATGTTAGTTATATTACCGAAGATGGTTTTATTTATGTAAAAAGAAATGGTGGCTCCGACCACATGATAGCTCCTTCAAAAAGAGTTAATATTCATACTAAAAACGGTTTTGTGCCGGCAGTATTTGGTTGGCCGGCTATACATACAAGACCCGATAAAAGTAAACCAGAAATTAAAGTAGAATCTATTTTTTTAGACTGTGGAGCTAAAAGCAAAAAAGAAGTTTTAGATATGGGAATACATGTTGGGAGTGTTATTACTTACCAAGATGAATTTACGGTTTTAAACAATAAATATGCCGTGGGCAGAGCTTTAGATAATAGAGCCGGAGGCGTAGTAATAGCATTGGTGGCTAAAATGCTGAAAGAAGGAAAGGAAAAATTGCCTTTTGGACTGTATATAGTAAATTCAGTACAGGAAGAAGTTGGGCTGAGAGGTGCAGAAATGATAACGCAAAGTATTAAACCTAATGTAGCCATAGTTACCGATGTAGCTCATGACACCAACACACCTATGATAGATAAAAAAGTAGAAGGCGATTTTAAATGTGGTGATGGTCCTATTTTAACTTATGGTCCTGCGGTGCACAATAAATTATTAAACTTAATAATTGATACTGCCGAAAAAAATAAAATACCTTTTCAAAGAGATGCCGCTTCAAGAGCTACAGGTACAGACACCGATGCTTTTGCTTTTTCTAATGGAGGTGTGCCAAGTGCATTAATTTCTTTTCCTTTAAGATATATGCACACTACTGTAGAAATGGTAGAACTAAGCGATATGGAAAATGCAGCTAAGTTAATTTACAACACTTTGTTAGCTTTAACTCCGGATTTTAACTTTAAGTATTTAGATTAAAAACAAGAGTTAATTAAAATGGAATAAAGGAAAGAAGGTTTAGATTCTTTGTTTCACTCAATTCCAATACTATAAATAAATTAATATGGCATCAATTAAGCGTATTTTAAAACAACTGGTTGATGCCATTATTTTTTCTAATACATGGATAAGCTTAGGTGCTTTAAGTTTATTTTTAAGTTTGCATATAATATTTAATTTGCCCGTAGATTATTATGGTGCTATTACTTTATTTACAGCAACTTTTATAGCCTATAATTTATTAAAACTAAACGGAGTAAGGTTTGAAAGTAATGACAGTATTTTTTTTAATTGGCTAAGAAAATATAAATACATGGTATTTGTTCTACTTGGGTTAGCTTTTATATCATTTCTATACTGTTTTTATCATCTTACATTTTGGCAACAAGGCACTTATTTACTATCTTCATTTTTAGCTGTTATTTATTTTGGTATAGATAAATATAATTTACGAAAATATTCAGCCTTAAAAGTTCCGATTGTTGCAATAGATTGGGCTTTGTTAATAGTTTATTCTACCTTGCACCTTACAGATTATACGGCTAAAACATGGTTTGCATTTTTAGCTGTATATTTTCTTATAGCAGGGCTAACTATCCCTTTTGAAATAAGAGATGAAGAAGCAGATACTGGAAGCATATATGATAAAAGAACGCTATTGAATAGATTAGGTGCTCAAAATTTAAAAATTTTATCTGTTGTACACATAGCATTGGCTTTATCATTTTTTATTTTGATAGATATTAAACTGCTGTTTCTACTACCTTTTTTATTGATAGTGTCTGCTTTTATTTTAAAATTAAATAAGGATAGTAAGGAATATGCATATACTTTTATATTAGACGGAGTGTTGGTTTTCGTATGCCCTTTAGTATATCTATTATACGCATAAAAAAAGCAAGTAAATATATACTTACTTGCTTTTTCTTATAGACATAAATGGTTAGTTTAATCTAATTTCATTATTTGGAATCTTATATTTTCGTTTTGTACATTAAATTGAACAAAGTAAATTCCGGTAGATAAATCTTTTAAATTTAGTTTTACATTCTGTTTGTTTTTATATTCTTTTTCAAAAACTAATTGCCCTGTTTGAGAATATACTTCAAAATACACTTCATCTAAATTTTCTTCAAAGTTGATATTCAAATCGTCTTTAAATGGATTAGGATAGTAGCTAAATTTAAAATTGTTTAACTCCTTAATAGATACTTCCGTAGCACCGTCTTTTTGCTGAAACCCTTGACATAAAATATAGTTGCCTTGGGTATGGGTGGTTACCATTGCTTCACCTACGGTTTGAGAAATTTGGTAGTTTCCTGCATCGGCATCATTGCCTGTAGATGCTACTACTTGTTTGCTTACTTCTTGTGCATTAAGCACAACGCTAAAAATACACAAGAAAAGTATAATAAATATATTTTTCATAATTTTTTAAGGTTTATAAACTACAAAACTAAATCCTCCATCAACAAGATTTCCACTAGAATCATACGTGTATATCAATAAACTTCCTCCGGAAGAGCCAGTTTTTATTGTTCTTCCGTTTATTGGGGTTGCCACAACTATATAATCCGTGAAGTAAAAACTTTCTCCAAGAATAGTAATACTATATCTTCCAGTTGATGTTTTTGTAATACTTAAATTACTAGAACCTGTATTTAATCCTCCTGCACTACTCACATTTCCATAAGCAATAGGCAGCAAATCCTTAGCTAATCCAGTGGCATCTCTACTTACTTTGCCACTAACATCTACTCTAAATTTAGTTACAAAACCTTTGTTAGCTTCTATAAATTGTGCACTATCATTTGAATAATTACCTACTTGAAGGTTTAATATATCTCCACTATATAGTAAGGTATCTACTACAAAATCAACAGTTTCTGAATTATGTTTTGTATCATTAACTGTTAATTTTCTTGCATTAGATAATCCTCCTCCTACTATTACCTCTCCAGTGCCTGTGCTATTAACTTTAATATTATCTTCATTTATCATAGTAGCTTGGTTAGCTTTTTCTGTAAATAGAGCGTATGGTACACTCATAAACTGAGTAGTTCCCATATCGGTGCCGTCTATTACTACGTTTAAAAAATGGTCGCCATTAGCCCAATCTATTCCGTTAAACGTGCCTAATGTTGGCGTTCCCTGTCCAATAATAGCTACCATGTTTCCAAAATTATTAGTAGTAGCACTGTGTGTTTCCGTATAAACTGTAGGTCCGGCTGTAGAACCTTCAATTACATTAAACTCAACACTTATATTTGAGTTTTGCAAAATATCTCCACCAGCATCTCTTACAACAGCTTGGTAGTTTATACCACTTTGAGCAAAACTCAAAATAGTAATACATGTTATTAATAAGGTAAAAATTGTCTTTTTCATAGGTTTTTAATTTTGTTTATACAAAGATAAAAGACAATGCGTGTGAGTGTTAATTGAAAATTTTAGGTTTGTGATAGCTTATTCTCAATAGTTTTTTCAAGCCATATTAGATGTAAACTACTATTGGATTGAATTTTAGTGCTATCTGCCGAAATGTACTTGTGAATGTTTTTGTATAGATTTTGAAGTTGCTCTTTTTCTTCTTTTTTGCTTAAATTTATATGTTGTGTGTTCAAAAATTGTTTGAAATACTTAATAAAATCTTTATCTATTTTAGTTACTTCTTTTAGTTTATGATAATTAATAACTTGGGTACAATTTTTAAGTTCATTAAGGCATAAATCAAGTTCATCTCTTAAAAAGTGCAATATACTTTCTGTAAACCGAGAGTATAAGTGCAGTTTAATGTTTAATTTGCTTGGGATAACGGTATGTATGCTTTCAGTAAAATTTATTTGATTATCTAAAACGCCACATATACTTATAGTGCAAATAAAGTTTTCTTTCAATTCAGATGCGTCTATATTTTTTTTATTTTTTAAGTATTGCTGAATAGCTATATTGTAGTTTTTTAAAAATATTTCTGCACTTATATAGTTAAACACCCCTCTAAGATAAAGCGAGTCGTTTACATCTTTTTTTATAGAAATACTTTCTTTTAAATGTTTTTGAGCATTTTCATAATCTTTATGTATCATGTATTCAACACCGAGCATTTGAGTGATAAAAAAATGTTCGGCATTTTGATTTACAGTATTGTTCTTTATCTTTTTTAATGTTTTTATTGCCTTTTTAAGTAGTTCAATTTTTTCTTTTCCAAATGATTTGTAGCTTTTTTCTTTTAAACTCAAATAACTTAGATAATTAGTTTTACTTGCCGATTTTGTTAAATCTATTTTCTCTACTTCCCTATCATAATCCAATTTTCCCGTTAATTGGCTTTTTACCCGTTCTAAATAAGCATTGTATAGTTCTATTAATTTTGTTTTTCCGGCTACTTCAAGTTCCCATTTGTAAAAATTATCGGCTATAAAATTTAGTATTTCGTCTAAATAATTTAGATTGTATTTTAACTGTTGATTTTTATATAAATACCAAATATTGATAAACTGAAAATAGTTTTGATAATCTTCATTTTCATCAATTTTAATAAAAACGGCATTGAGTTCTTTTTCTAATAAATCGTATTCTTTTGTTTTAAATAAATGCAAGCATAGCAGTCTTTTTTTAGTGTAGTAATCTTTTTCTATTTCTACTTTTGCATATTCAAGAGCTATAAAACTTTCTAAAGTTTCATTTAGTTTTCTGAGATCGTTTCTAATCAAAAAATCCTTCTCGGGGCTGTATTTTTCTTTATAGAATAATTCAAATAATTCTTCTTTTTCAAGACTTTTACTTTTTATGAGTTTTAAGCAACAGTTCAATAATAATTTTTGACTATCTATAATATTCTTATCACTCAAAAGTGCATTAATACTTTTTTTATTCAAAGTATTAATAAGAAGTATTGTTTTAGAGTTTTGGAGCAAGGTTTAAAATATTTATTTAGGTTTTTTTACAAAACTTACAGTTTTAGTTTGGTTGCTTTTATTTATCAATTTTAAAAAATAAACACCATTAGGCAAATAGCTTACATCCACATATTGTGTAGGTTTTGTTCTTAAAATTTCTGTACCCGTAGAGCTAATAATTACCAATTCATTATAATCAAAATCGGTAGATATTTTTATACTTTGGCTTGCCGGGTTAGGCGAAACGGTTAAATAAGTATCGTCTTCCGTTATTTCATAAATGTTTGTGTTTTTATCTACATTAAATTTTGCTTCCGATAAGCCGGCACAAGTGCCACCCCAAGTGTCTAAAGCGGTTATTAATATATATCTTGCCTCTATTCCCGAAAGGTTTGGTCCATCTTCGCCTGTGTAGTTACTTGTTCCATTGGCTTCGCTTAGTTGAAATGTAGCAGCCTCTTGCCAAGTAATTCCGTCATTTGAATAATCAATTACTATATTTTTCATGCCGTTATTGGTTTGCCCACTTTGGTTAAAGTTCCAAAATGTGGTTTCTTTAAGTTGGTACATATAACCTAAATCGTACATTACCCAATGCGTGTTTCCTCTTGCTGTGTTTGGGTTTGTAGCTACATCGCACGAAAGCCAGCTATCCGTTATGTTTACCGAATGGGTGTCTTCATCGCAGTTTTGAGCAAAAACTACTGAAATAATAAGGCTGAATATGATTAATATTTTTTTCATGTCATTTTAATTTTAACTCATAAAACCTATTGGCGGAACACCACTAAGCGGGTTGTAAAAATTGGTAATATTGGGCAATACATAAGCTATATCTCCGGCACTTACGCCAAACCATTGTGCTAATTCGGCAAAATATTCGTCTGTAGATAAAGAAGGCAACATAATAGCTCCTCCTACATCATCATTGCTACCTATTATTAAAGAAGGATAGTTGCCATAAACAGCCCCACCGTTTACGCTTCCTCCCATTACTATAGCATTTCCTCCCCAGGCATGGTCTGTTCCATTTCCATTAGAGGTTAAGGTACGTGCAAAATCGGAGATGGTAAATAAAGTAACATCTCCATCTACACCTAATTCTACCAAAGCACTGTTTAACTCTCCAATAGCTTTGCTAACTACTCCCAGCATTTCCATTTGATTGTCTAATATTTCATCATGATGATCCCAGCCACCATAGTTTACAAAAAATGTTTGTTGGGTTACGCCTAAAGCATTTCTTACAGAAATAGTTTTAGCTATTAATTCCATATCTTGCGATAAACGTGAAGACGAAAAATTAGTACTTAAAGATGCAGCTCCGCTTAAAGCATTTTGAAACAGTACGTGATTATCTCTGGCATCTACAATTTTTTGAGCATAGGTTTTCTTATAAATATCTTGATATTGGTATTCCAACAAACTTTCAGCTCCTGTTAGCAAAGCTTGATTGAGCATAGGAGAGCCTCCAGCAAAAGTAACGCCTACGCTTCCTCCTGCTGATGACCTTATATTGTACTCGGCAGTAGAATTCCCTACTTGGAAAGTATTAGTGCCTGAAAGAGATATGCTCATAGATAAATTTGGGTTGCCACTTCCTGCCTGCAAAATATCGGCTATTCTACCGCCCCAGCCTTTGTTTGTTCTGTATTGTGGTATTGAAGTTTGCCAGTGCTGTATTTGGTCGGAGTGAGAGAGTAAACCTAAAGGAAGCCTAACGCCACCGTTAATATATTGACTTTTTGTAGTAGGTTCTACAAGCGTACCCACATTAGATACAAAGGCTAATTTGCCATTGTTAAATAAGTTTTGTACTTCGGGCATTGCAGGATGTACGCCAAACTGTTTTCCATTGCTATCGGTAAAATTTAAAGGTAATAAATCGCCTTGAGCCAAGGCCAAATTAGACCTTGTGGTGGCGTAATTGTTATAAAAACTGCCGTTTCTTGGCACCAGCATATTAAAACTGTCATTTCCTCCCGATAAAAGCAAACATATTAATGCTTTATAGTTGCTTTTAGGTTTAGGAGTAGGACTCATAGCTGCTAAAGAGTTTATCATTCCTAAATTAAAAAATGTGTTTAATACGGTAGTTGTCCCAATAGCTGCACAAGATGCCGTTCCTAAAAACTTTCTGCGGCTTATTCCTTTTTTATGTTGATTTTTTCCCATTGTTGCTATTTTAAAATGTTATAATCTGGTGAAATAAATGCTAAAAATAAAGCAGCTTTAACTTTCTCATCAGGATTGTTAACTGAGTTAACGGCTTGTACAATACTTGCTTTTGTATCGTCAGAAAAAAGTCCTCCTGTTAAAATTAAATCTATTCTATCTACTAATTCTTCGGCATTGCTGGCTATAGCTAATTCATCTGCTAAATCTAAATAAAAATAATCGGCAGGATCTAAGGTATTAATATCATAGCTTGGTCTTCCTATTATATTATCATCTGCATGTGTAGATATTTCGCCATAAAAACTATTAACAAACCAAACATAAGCTAAATTTATATAATTAATAGACGTGGCGGAAGTGTGTATTTGAAATTCGGGAGCTACTAAATCAGCATCGGAAATAGGCCCGTTAGGACTGAAACTTGGTAAATAAAAATTAAAGACACTTGGAGAAGTTAAAACGCCTTGGCTTACCGCTTCGTCAAATAAATATCCCCAGTTCCACATTTTCCCCGATTGATTATAAACATTAAAGGCTCTTAATGCCTGTGTGTATTTTAATAATGGCTCTCTTAATTTACCTCCATAAGCATCATTTATCCAAGAGCAGTCTATAGCTTCTTCATCTGTTATAATGGCTTTAATAACAGCTTTCATATCTCCGCGTTCTCCCTGCCCATTATCGTTAAAAACAGCTGCAACTCTGGCTATATAAGCCGGTGTAGGGTTAGATTTTACTAATCTTTGTATGAGTTGTTTGCCTATAAAAGGCCCTACATTAGGGTGATTAAATAAGTTATCTACGGCTGCATTTATATCTTGCATAGTGCTTTGTCCGGCAGGAACTACTGTGCCGTTTAACAAATATTTGGCACCTGGCTCGTGCCACGCTTCAAATGCTTTCATGGGTTTCCACATGGTAACTGTAGAAGGCACATCATTAAAAGCTATACCCCAAGTAACGGGATAACCGCTATAATCTTGCCACGGCCAGTAGTAATTTTGTGGTCCCAAGCCCGTAAATATTTTGGCAAACTCTTTTATATCGTTATTATTATAAGTAGGAATAGCATTTCCGGCACTATCTAATTGATGAGAGCCGTCTATATTTAATTCGTATAAACCAATAGTAAAAAGCTGCATTACTTCTCGGGCATAATTTTCATCGGGATGAATATTATTAGCAGGGTCTGATTTAGGATTATTGATATGAGTAAGATAAAATCCCATAGCAGGATGCATAGTTACATCAAACAATAAATCTCTATAATTGCCTAAAGCATTATTGTATAAAACATCATAAAAATTTGCCAACCCCGGGCCACTGGCTTGCAGTTCAGATTTTTCTGATACTACAAATATTTGACTTAATGCTTGGGCTGTTCTTTGTCTAATATGGTCGTCTGCTTTTAATATGTTATTCCACCATGCCATTTTCCAATAAAACCAAGCCGGGATAACTAAATTGGTAGGATCTTCTACGGCTGCTTGTCCAAATTTATTGATATACTGAGCACTAAAATTTTCCCATATAGCCCAAGTGGTATCGGTAAAGCTAACTTGTGGCGGTCTATTTACTTGAATATCTACCCAAGTACTTATTCCTGTGTCGCTAACCAATTTAATGGTTTCGTAATCTACGCCTAAGGATGCATAATTTAAAAATCTTGCCGCACCATTAACACCTACATCTAATCCATTGCCATTGATAGTACTATTATCATCTGTGCTAAAACTGGAAGAGCTGGAAGTAACGGTAACACCTTGTGTATGCCCAGCCCCAACGTAATCGTCATAAATTTGAGCATGGATAAAAAGGGTAGCCGTAATAAAAAACGAGGAGAGTAATACTTGTTTCATAAGCATAAACTTGGTTTGTAGGTATCAAATTTAATAAAATAAATTATGACTGTTCTATAAAAATACATTATTTATTCAAAAATAATTACAACACTAAAAAAATAGTCAAAAATCAAATAAGAAAAGGGAGCAAAATTGCTCCCTTTTCTTATTATTTATAGATAAAGTCTATTTTCTGACCATCTACTAATCTATCTGCCTAAACAGTCTATGTATTACATCATGCCCGGCATACCACCACCCATACCACCCGGCATAGCCGGAGCAGGATTTTCTTCAGGAATATCTGTAACTACACACTCTGTAGTTAATAACATACTTGCCACAGATGCTGCATTTTCTAAAGCTACACGGGTTACTTTTGTAGGGTCAATTATTCCTGCTTTTTTTAAGTTTTCATACTTATCTTCACGAGCATTGTAACCAAAGTCCTTTTTGCCTTCCATTACTTTATTTACCACTACGCTACCTTCTACACCGCAGTTTTGAGCTATAGTACGCAATGGCTCTTGAATAGCCTGACCTATAATTTTTATTCCTACATTTTGATCTTCATTATCTCCTTTTAGTTTTTCTAAACTTTCTAAGGCTCTAATGTATGCTACACCTCCACCAGGCACTATTCCTTCTTCTACAGCGGCTCTTGTAGCGTGCAATGCATCGTCAACTCTGTCTTTCTTTTCTTTCATTTCTATTTCGCTAGGTGCACCTACATAAAGTACAGCTACCCCACCAGCTAATTTAGCTAAACGCTCTTGCAGTTTTTCTCTATCGTAATCAGAAGTTGTAGTTTCTATTTGCGATTTTATTTGTCCTACTCTCGCTTTAATGTTATCTTTTTTACCGGCACCGTTAACTATGGTAGTATTGTCTTTATCTATTGTTACATTTGCACAAGTACCAAGGTCTGTAACATCTACATCTTCTAAAGTTCTTCCTGTTTCTTCAGAAATAACTGCACCGCCTGTTAATATTGCAATATCTTCTAACATTGCTTTTCTTCTATCACCAAAGCCCGGAGCTTTAACTGCTGCCACTTTTATAGTTCCTCTCAATTTATTTACTACTAAAGTAGTTAAAGCTTCGCCTTCTAAATCTTCAGCTATAATTAACAACGAACGACCTGCCTGAGCCACTTTTTCAAGTGTAGGCAATAAATCTTTCATTGTGGATATTTTCTTATCGTAAATTAAGATGTAAGGGTTATCCATTTCTGTTTCCATTTTTTCAGTATCTGTAACAAAATATGGAGATAAATAACCTCTATCAAACTGCATACCTTCTACAGTTTCTACGTAAGTTTCCGTTCCTTTAGCTTCTTCTACGGTTATAACGCCTTCATTGCCCACTTTAGCCATGGCTTCTGCTATTAATGTACCAATAGCTTCGTCATTATTAGCAGAAATTGTAGCAACTTGCTTAATCTTTTCGTTGTTGTTTCCTACTTGCTCGCTTTGTTTTCTAATGCTTTCTACTACTGTTTCTACAGCTTTATCCATACCTCTTTTTATATCAATAGGATTAGCACCTGCCGCCAATGATTTTAAGCCCGGAGCAATAATTGCTTGAGCTAAAACAGTAGCTGTGGTAGTTCCGTCTCCTGCTAAATCATTAGTTTTAGAGGCTACTTCTTTTACCATTTGAGCACCCATATTTTCTATTGGGTCTTCTAATTCTATTTCTTTAGCTACAGAAACACCATCTTTAGTTATAGCTGGCGAACCAAATTTTTTGTCTATTACTACGTTTCTTCCTTTTGGTCCTAAGGTTACTTTTACAGCGTTAGCCAATTGGTCAACACCGCTTTTTAAGCCATTTCTAGCTTGTGTATTAAATGTTATACTTTTTGCCATTTTTTATGTTTATTTTGAGTTTGTTAAAATGTGAATCTTAAATTATACTATTGCTAAAATATCAGATTCTCTCATTATTAAATAATCTTTCCCTTCTACAGAAATTTCAGTACCAGAATATTTTCCGTATAAAACTATATCGCCAGTTTTAACTTTTGGTTTCATCATTTTTTCGTCTTCTTCACTTACTGAAACTACTTTTCCTTTTTGTGGTTTTTCTTTTGCAGAATCCGGAATAATAATTCCGCTGGCTGTTTTTGCCTCTGCGGCTACAGGCTCTACCACTACTCTATTGTTAGTACCTGCTATAGGTTGAATTTTTAGTTTGCTCATATTGTATAATTTTATTTTTTTGTTTTTATAATACAATATGGCTTAGTCAAGTTTTATGCCATTACTTTTTAATGAAAGTTTGTCAGTTTTAAATAAAGAAATGGCAGTTTAACTCTAATAATTGATGAAAAGATGACACAATTTTAGACGATTAGATGGATAGACATTTAGAAAGTTAGATTTTTCTAAATTAACAATTGGAGTTTTACACACTTTTTTTGGATAGTATCCTTTTGAAACAAAAAAACCTAACAGATTAACATATTGATTTTTAAAAAAAAAATCGCTAAAATTTAGATTTTAGCGATTATAATTTTAAACCCACGCACAAACAATTCCGCCCATAATCATTAGGCAAACTGTCCAATACCCGGCATTTACAGCAATGTATTTCCAGCCTTTTCTTTCAAATAAAGCATTTGTACCTAATATGGGTAACATAAAAAATATACTGGCTAAAAAACCATGCAAAGCTCCATGCTTAAACGTACGGAAATTGTGTCCATATTTTGCCATCATATTAGCATAATCGGCTCCTACTTCTGTGTTTATATTTTCTATAGCTTCTACATTTGCCATATCCATTAAAGCTGAATAAATGTGCGTTTGATGTATAGTTATAAAATTCATGTAAAAAGCTAATAAAAGGCTCAAAATAAAGGAAATGCCAAAGATGATAGCCATATTGCCTCCTTTTAAATCGTCTTCTTTAAAATTATTGGCTTTCATCCATACTGTACCCAAAACTTTAGGATGATACCAAACAAAACCGAATACCATAGGTATTAATGCGGCAACGAATACTGCTAAAAAATTGAAGTTCATAGTTAATTATTTTTTTGAAAGATACAAAAAAAGCTCTCAAAATTAACTTTTGAGAGCTTTATATTATTTTCTAAATGAGATATTCTATTCTGTAGGAAGTGCTTCAGTCCCTTCCGGCAAGGTTTCTATGCCTTGGTTAGGATTAAAGTTTGTAGGCATTTCTCCACTTTCAATAATTTTTTCTGCATTTGTAGCCGGTGTTTCGTCTATTTGAGTAGTTCCACTAATAAATATTACAGAAACTATGCAAAGTGCTACAATAGCTCCTGCTAAGTACCAAGTAACTTTTTCTACTAAACCTGTAGAGTTTTTAGCACCAAAAACTTGGTTGCTTACTCCACCTAAAGATTGTGTTAAGCCTCCACCCTTTGGATTTTGCACTAAAATAACCATGCTTAATAAAACGCATAAAAGCAATATAAAGATTGATAAAACAATATACATTATAGTTTATTTTTTAAATTTTTAATTCGGCTTGCAAATGTAGCACTTTTTTTCGGATATTTTATACTTAATTCTTTATAGACTTCTATTGCCTTTTCAAAATTTTCTTGATTTTCTAAAATTTTAGCATAAGTTTCGCTTATTCCCAGTAGTTTGTGCTCTTTTTTTACAGCCCTTTGTTGCTGTTTTTTATTAATTTGCGCTACTAAAAAATCTTCTAATTTATAAGAAGTCTTTTTGCTTTCTTGATAAATCATAGCTTCATGTGCCAATGTGGGGTCAATAGGCACTTGCTCTTTAATAGTTGTAGCTTGTTCTTTTTCTTCTTGTTTATGAGATGCTTTTTTAGTTTTTAGCCATTCAACAAAAGAAGTAGGAACTGTTTTTGGGAGTTCTGTTTCCTTTTTTTGTGTTTTTTTAGTGATGGATTTTTTAACTTTTGGTTTAGCTATTTTCTTAGTTTTTTCTTTCTTTTTAACTACATTTTCTTTGCTTATAGTAGAAATATCTTCTTTTTTAGAAACTTTTTTAGCCGTTTTATTTTCCACTATAATTTTATCACTCTCTATAACAGCCTCATTTTTAAGTTGTTCTGCTGAGTTTAAAATCTGTTCTGCTTCTTTATCTAAAATATCTTCATCTGTTTCTTGCTTAAAATAATTTTGATGCAACAAATCATACAATTTGGCTCTATCTTGAACTTTTAATGCCACATGAGGCAGTTCATCATTAAAAACATCTTGAGAACTATTGTTTTTTGAATTAATTGATTTTAATACGTATAAAGCTGTAAAACAAGGATATTCTTTTATTAATGTATCAATTTCGTTAGCACTGAAATTGGGCAATATCCCTTTATTTATTTGAGTAATATGTTCTATTATTTGCTCCAAACTACCAATTTACAAAAGCTTTATTAAAAATATCGTCTGCCAGTTGTTCACTTATTTCTCTAATGATGTTTTCTTCTACAGAAGATAAATCTTCATCTACGGGATAATCGGCAAAACGGCTGAAAGTTTGCGTTTCAAAACCACTTTCTTCTTCTACATTGTTAATGTAGGTAATAGAAACCTGCATTGTTATTCTACGCAAATCGGAAGTTAGAGTGCCCGTAGGTGCTTGAATAGAATAATTGTAAGATGAAATAAATCCGTCAAATTCAACATCGCCACCATTGTTTACAAAACTTAAACTGGTAGCATTCAGCATTTTTTCTTTTAAAGTGTTTGTGAAAATATCACTTGCTGTTGCCGGGCTGTTTCCACTTTTATCGCTTATATATTGTACAGATATGGTTCTTATATTAGGATTAATACTTGCTCCCGTAAAACTATATACTTTGCATGCAGAAAGTGTTACCACTATAAAACTAATTGCTACTAATATTCTCATAAATCAATTCTATATTCTTTAATTTTTCTGTACAATGTTCTTTCAGAAATTCCTAATTCTTCAGCCGCATCTTTTCTTTTTCCATTATATTTTTCTAATGATTTTACTATCATTGTCTTTTCCATATCGGCTAAAGAAAGGCTCTCTTCTATTTCTTCACTTTCTAAAAAATCATCTTTACTATTAATAACAACGGCTTGTTTATTTGGTGTATTATTAGGCTCTTGAAAATGATATTTCTGCGGTGTTCCCGATAACTCATTTATTTGATGATTGGTTTCTATTCCTATATCTTTTAAATCATCTGTAGAAAAATTGTTTGATTTTGCCATTTGCAATACAAATTGCTTTAAATCGTTCATGTCTTTTTTTAAGTCAAACATTACTTTATACAAAATTTCTCTTTCGCTTATGCTTGTTGAGCTATCATCATAAAGCTGAGGCAGGTTTCTGTGGTGCATATCCGGAATAAAACGGCTAAGAGTTTCGGCATTTATTTCTTTATTATCGCTTAAAATGGTGGCTTGTTCTGCTATATTTTTAAGCTGACGAACATTGCCCGGCCAGTTGTATTGTAGTAATAATTGCTTTGCATCTTCAGAAAGTCTGATATTTTCCATTCTATTTTTTTCGGCAAAATCTGACGAAAATTTTCTGAACAAAAGTTCTATATCATTGCCTCTATCTCTTAGCGGTGGCGTTTCTATTTGCACGGTACAAAGTCTGTAATATAAATCTTCTCTAAATTTTCCTTTTTTAATATCGTTGAGTAGATTTTTATTAGTGGCGGCTACTACTCTCACGTCTGTTTTTTGCTCTTTAGAAGAACCTACTTTTATAAATTCTCCTGTTTCTAAAACTCTCAGTAAACGAGCTTGAGTATCAACGGGCATTTCGCCTATTTCATCTAAAAATATGGTGCCGCCATCTACGGTTTCAAAATAACCTTTACGCTTGTCATTAGCTCCTGTAAAAGCTCCTTTTTCGTGTCCAAAAAGTTCAGAATCTATAGTGCCTTCAGGTATAGCACCGCAGTTTACGGCTATAAATTTATTGTGTTTTCGGCTACTTAGCTGGTGTATTATTTGAGAAAAAACTTCTTTTCCTGTTCCACTTTCTCCTGCTATTAATACCGATAAATTTGTAGGAGCTACTCGCTCTGCTATGCTTATGGCATAGTTTAGTGCAGGCGAGTTTCCTACTATTCCAAATCGTTGTTTTATGCTTTGTATTGACATTTTATTATTTCATTTCTTTGCTTTCAAAATCCTCATCATTGATGAGGATTTTGTTATTTATAATCTAATTCACTTGGTTTCTTTGCCGTTTCAGTAGTAAATCCAGGAAAATTATCTAAATCATACTTAAATTTTTTATCTAAAGTTATTGCCATTTTTCTGTCAGACATTAACACGATAGGAATATGATTTTGATCTTTTTGATTACTTCTTAGTTTCAACTTTTTTGTATAATATTTATCTTGAAAAGACTTTATTTCAATATTCTTAAATTCGTTTGTTCTTTTTTGATTTCTCATTAATTCAATGATTACTGAAATATTTTGTTTATATGAAAAATCGGATGTACTAATATACTCTACAATTAATTTTTGAGATAAAACAAGTACAGCACATTTATCTATGTTTTTTTCATCAAATTGTATTAACCAATCTTTTAATTCCCTATACTCTTCAGATAAAGGATTTGTTAAATTTTTAGCAATATTATTATCAATAAAAATATCTTTTCTCATTCTATTCCATGGCTTTAGCCGCTATATTCATTACATCCATCATATAGGTATTGAAAAAGTCTTTAGGAGCATTTTCAATTCTACCGTTTTTTGTTAATTTTATTTCAGTAATATTAGATTTACTACCGTCATTTTCAAAATAATATACTTT
The DNA here is from genome assembly GCA_020635995.1 of Chitinophagales bacterium. NCBI lineage: Bacteria > Pseudomonadati > Bacteroidota > Chitinophagia > Chitinophagales > Chitinophagales bacterium. Next base: position 257,531 of record JACJYS010000004.1, read on the forward strand.
TACATCTTCAGTATTTATTTTACCTTCTACAATATTTAAGCGAAGCCTATTTAAAATATGTTCACTATGAGTTTCTATAATATAATTTTTATTGGATTCTAAAACGTTTTTTACCATATAATCACTAAAATTAGCTTGAATATTAGGATGTAAGTGAATTTCAGGTTGAGAAACGGCTAAAGTAGATTTTTCGCCTAACTGCAAATCTGCCACTACAATTGGTAAAAACTGGCTAATCCCAAAACCTACATCACTCAATGCTGAATAAGAATTCCCTCTTTTTGGTTTTACTCTAAGTTCATATCTACCACCTTGAATTTCGTTCAACTTTAAATTATGTAATAAGTTTAAATCGCGTAAAACAGCAACTAATTCTCTAAATTTATCATATTTATTCAACTTCCAATTTCTTATTTGTTCCAAATAATTTTCACCAAATTTTTGAATCTCAACCGTACGTTGATTTTTTTGATAGTAAGTTCTTTCAGGAAATAACCTATATGAAGATATAAAATTAAATTTATTAGTATAAGCTTTCCATAATATATTTTCAAGATAAAAAAGTTCGTCAACATTGTCAAAATCTTTATTTTTAATATCTGATTCAAAAGGTCTTGCAAAAATATCTGAATATATTTTTTTATATTCCTTATTTAATGTTATAATTTTATTTTTATTTAAATCTATATTATAAAGATTTGTTGATGCCTCTTTAACGAAATTATCTTTAAAAACAAGTTTTCTAAGAGCTCTATCATCTTTAAATTCTCTTATATTTAGACTTATTTCTACCAATTTATTTTCATCATGATTATATACAATTTCTTTAAAATCTCCCAAGTCAACATATTTGTCATTATAGTTAAACTCCAATGGAAATGCATTTGATTGAAACGCAACCAAAATAGCATTCAGCAGTGAACTTTTACCACTACTATTTGCTCCTAATAGCAAAGTGATTTTACCAAAATCAACATCAACCTGCTCAAAGCATTTGAAATTCTTTAAACTTAATCCTCTAATTATCATATCATTATCTATTCTTCAATTTAATTATCCTACCACCTCCCCTATCAAAACAGCCGTGGTACAATCTGTAATTTTAACATCTACATAGTCGCCAGGCTTTAAATTTCCTTTAGGGAAAATAACCATTTTATTATGGTCGTTTCTTCCACATAAATCTTCATCACTTTTTTTAGATGGTTTTTCTACTAAAACTTTAAAAACTTTACCTAAATCTTTTTGATTACTAATTAATGAATGTTTGTTTTGTAGTTCTATTATTTCTGCCAATCTTCTTTTCTTTACTTCTAAAGGTATATCATCTTCATAGCGTTTAGCCGCTAATGTTCCCGGTCTTTCCGAATAGAAAAACATATACGACATATCATATTTCACTTCTTCCATTAAGCTTAAAGTATCTTGATGTTGCTCTTCTGTTTCTCCACAAAACCCCGCTATTATATCGGACGAAATGCCACAATCCGGTACTATCTTTTTAATAGCGTCTATTCTGTTCATATACCATTCACGGTCATAAGTTCTATTCATCCGTTCCAGCACATCGCTATTGCCACTTTGTACAGGTAGGTGTACATAATTGCATATATTTTCATATTTTGCCATAGTGTGTAGCACATCATCTGTCATATCTTTTGGGTGCGATGTTGAAAAACGAACACGTAAATCAGGTGCAACTTGTGCAACAGCTTCTAACAAATTAGCAAAATTAAATACTTCATCAGAGTACTTTAGCTCAATAAGTTTTTTACCTCTAATTTTTTCGTCATCACTCCATCTATAAGAATCAACGTTTTGCCCTAATAAAGTAACTTCTTTATAGCCTTTACTATATAAATCTCTAATTTCGGCTAAAATACTTTCCGGATTTCGGCTTCTCTCTCGCCCTCTGGTGTGTGGCACTACGCAAAATGAACACATATTATCGCAACCTCTTGTTATAGAAACAAAAGCATTTACACCATTAGATGCTAAACGCACAGGAGTAATATCTGCATACGTTTCATCTCTTGATAAAAGTACATTTACACCTTTCTGTCCTGTTTCTGCTTCGTTTATTAAACCGGGCAAACTTCTGTATGCATCTGGGCCTACGACAATATCTACTAATTTTTCTTCTTCTAAAAATTGGTCTTTCAGCCTTTCTGCCATGCACCCAAGCACGCCTATAACAGCACCTTTGTTGCGTTTTTTTATTACTTTAAAATGATTCAATCTATTACGCACAGTTTGCTCCGCTTTTTCTCTAACAGAACAAGTATTTACAAACACTACATCTGCTTCATTAAAATCTTTGGTAGCGTCATAGCCTTCTCCTGCTAAAATGGAGGCAACTACTTCGCTATCTGCAAAATTCATAGCACAGCCATAGCTTTCTATATAATATTTTTTGCCATTACTTTTTACATTTTCAGGACGCTGCATTTGAGTAGCATTTCCTTGCTTACTCTCGTCCATTTCTTTAGTTTTTAGCTCAAACGGTATTTTATTATTGTATAATTCCGACATCTTCAAAAAAAATTGAAAAGCAAAGATATAAAATAGAAAAGAATAACTGACACTTTGACAGTTAAATATTAACTTTTAAAAGCTTCATTACATAATTTAACTTATTACAAGACATTTTATATAGTTGGTTTAACATAAAACATTATTTTTGCAAGGTTAATAATAAAATTTTATGATTTATATAATTGTAGCCATACTACTTTTAATTGGATATTTAGCCGGTTTATATTTGTGGTTTGAAAAAGCGGGAGTTGCCGGCTGGAAAGCTTTAGTGCCTTATTTAAGAATAAAAAACTGGATAGAATTGACCGACAAACCTAAATGGTTTATTTGGGGAAGTTTTGTACCTGTTTTAAATTTATTTATTTATACCAATTTAATAGGAGAAACCAGTGATACGTACCGCAGACATTCATTTTGGGAGCATAGTGTAGCTATAGTTTTTGGATTCTTCTGGTTGCCTTATTTGGGATTAAATAAAGATGAAAAATACTACGGACCTAAAGGCGAAACCGATGGTTATAAGAAACCAAAAAAATCTAAAGTAAGAGAATGGGCAGATGCTATTATATTTGCCATATTTGCTGCTTATTTTATCCGTACTTTTATTTTTGAAATATATGCCATACCTACATCCAGCATGGAAGGCACGCTACGTGTAGGCGATGTGCTGGTAGTTAGCAAATTTCATTATGGAAGCAGAATACCCAATACGCCTATAGCTTTTCCTTTGGTGCACCACAGTTTTCCTAAAATTTTAGGAGGCACAAAATCTTATTTAGAATGGATAAAACTGCCGTATAAAAGACTACCTAAAATACAGAATGTTAAAAGAAATGACATGGTGGTTTTTAACTTTCCGGCTAATGATACTACTACTAAAGAATACGACAGTGCCTTGCCTTACTACGATTTAGTACGTAGAGCAGAACTGGAAGGAGCACCCAACCCAAGGGAAGCTGTAAAAGAACAATATACAGTAGTATATAGACCTGTAGATAAAAGAGAAAACTACATAAAAAGATGTGTAGGTTTGCCGGGGGATACACTACAAATAAAAGGAGGAACATTATTTATAAATGGCGAAAAAGCTTATTTGCCTGAAAATGCACAGTTTAGATATTTAGTTACCACTAATGGCTCTCCTATTTCTAATGATGAATTTTATAAAGTAGATATAACAGAATTTAATCCCATACAAGGTATAAATAATGCTTATGAAATATATACTTCTGCCGGGAAAGCCGAAAAATTAAAACTTTATTCGCAGGTTAATGAGGTAAAACCATTTTTTCATAATGCAGAAAGTGATTATGCTTATTATGAATACACTTACTACCCTTACAATAAAGATTTTAAATGGAATGTAGATAATTATGGTCCTATTATAATACCTAAAAAAGGAATGACCGTAGAACTAAATAAACATAATTATTTACTTTACCAAAGATGTATAAGAGTGTATGAAAACAATACTTTAGAAATTAAAAACGGGCAAGCTATTTTAAATGGCAGTCCTGTAAAAGAATATACTTTTAAAATGGACTACTATTGGATGATGGGAGATAACCGCCACCGTTCGCAAGACTCAAGATATTGGGGTTTTGTGCCGGAAGACCATATTGTAGGCAAAGCATGGTTTTTAGTAGCTTCTTACAGTAAAGAAAATAGTTTCTTACGTTTAAATAGATTTTTTAGAGGCATACATAGTAACTGGGCTCCAAAAGATAAAAAGTTTACGGAGTAGTAAGAAAAAAGTATTATATTTGGTATAATAAAGTATGAGCCATGAATAAGTTAATTTATAGCAAGATAGATAAGCTTAAAGAACTTTGTAAAAAATATGACGTACAGACTATGTATATTTTTGGTTCAGCTTGTACTCAAAGTTTTAATGATGAAAGTGATATTGATATTTTAATTTCTTTTAAGAAGAATATTTCAATTGAAAGATACACTGACAATTACTTTAATTTACATTACAAATTAGAAGAATTGTTTAATAGAAAAATAGATTTAATAACAGAAAACTCACTTTCAAATCCTTATCTAATTGAGAGTATTGAAGAAAATAAACAATTGCTATATGCAGCGTAAAATTCTCAAATACTTATATGATATACAAGAGTCTATAGGTTCTATTTACGATTATCTTGATAATAGAATGGATTTTAATGATTATGAATCAAATAAGTTATTGAGGAGAGCTGTTGAAAGAGAATTAGAAATTATAGGAGAAGCAACAAATAGAATATTAAAAATTAACGCAGAAATTAATATTTCTAATTCAAAAAGAATAGTAAGTCTAAGAAATTGGGTAATACATGGCTACGATAAGGTTGATGATGTCATTATTTGGGGGATTCTTTCTAAAGATTTGCCTTTGTTAAAAAATCAAATTAATGACCTAATCTCAAAAATGAAATAAAAAAATCCCACCAAGTATTTTTGGTGGGATTTTTTTGTGACTCTGCAGGGATTCGAACCCCGAACCTCTTCGGCCGTAACGAAGTGCTCTATCCAGTTAAGCTACAGAGCCATTTTTTAATGGAGTGCAAATATATAAAACATTAACTAAATTATTTGTTTCCTTTCAGTTTATTTGTCAAAATAATGCCCTTTTGCAGAAACTACATAAACCAAAACTTTTTCATCTTCAATTTTATAAATAATTCTATCTTTTTTATTGATTCTTCTACTCCAAAAACCTTTTAAACTATACTTTAAAAGTTCAGGTTTTCCAATACCTTCATACGGATGTAATTCCAATTCTTTAAAAATAGAAGCTATTTTTCTTAAATCAGATTTATTTCCAGCTTTTTTATGCTGAAGCAATTCCTTATAAGCACTTTCAGAAACTTTTACTTGATACTTTGCCATATATCAGAAGCATTTACTTCTATAAATTTCTCTTCTTCTATACGCCTTTCTAACTCAGCTATGAAATCCTTAGCAACTTTATCTTCACCCTTAATTTCAAAAATTCCCAATGTTAAAATGAAATCAATAGTCTTTTTGGCTAACTTATTTTTTGGATTATATTTTAATGTTATGGTTGCCATAATATATGTAAAACTATATTTTTAACACTAAATATACAAAATTACATGAGTAAAAGTTCTTAAATTTTATACAAAATGGTATTCAACCCATAATAAAAACGAGAATAAGCTTTATTACCAAAAGTTTCTACCCATATTTGTTCAAACTGAGAATTATTAATAGTATTCATAGCTATTTGAGTTGAAGGCTTGCTCACTTTTTTTACTAAATTAAGGAAATTCTGCTGGATAAATTTATCGGGAACTTTTAAATCGGTAAATAAATCTATAAAAATGTAGTCGTATTTTTTTTGGCAATTAGTTAAATACAAAATAGCATCTTGTGTAAAAACTTGCAATTCTACTCCTTCCATTTTAAAATGCTCATTATAAATTTGAAGCATAACATTATCTATCTCTACGCCATCTATACGGCAGTCTATTTTTTGTTCTTTGCATAAAATAGTGGCTATACTTCCTGCTCCAAAGCCTAAAATCAGCACCTCTTTTTTGCCTTCCTCAAATGTAAACTCATCAATTACTTTTCTAAATAATTTATGTAAACTCCCGTAAGAATAATTAGCATTTTTAGCATCTACAACCAGTTGTCCATTTTGCAAACTCAACTCTAAAACACCATTGTATTTTGAGCTATATTTTTGAATAATAATAGGATAAAAATAACTGATTAGCTTCTTGAAAAACATTGTATAATGTTTACAAATCTTCTTTAATTTGTATTAAAAAAGACTTTATTGACTGCAAAGAATCTATTATTTGCTGGTTTTGAAGCACATCGGTTTTGTTATTTTTAAGCTTTAGTTTCGCTCCTTCTAAAGTATAACCTTTCTCTTTTACCAAATGGTAAATGATTTTTAAATTCTCTAAATCTTTTTTAGTAAATAAACGATTGCCTTTCCTATTTTTTCGGGGTTTAAGAATATCAAACTCTTTTTCCCAATAGCGAATTAATGAAGTATTTACATCAAATATTTCAGCCACTTCTCCTATGGGATAATACAACTTTGTTATTTCAAAATCTTTATAAGGCACGCAATTTGTTTATTTAACCGCAAGGTAATAAATTTGTTTCAATGAATAAAGTATTAATTGTAATATTATGTTTTTCTTTTTTTGGAGTAGCCAACAGCCAACAGTTAGATTCTATTGATTATCAACATACTAATGCATCTATACTTCCCGATTCTACGGTTAAATTAATTTTACAAACGGGAAACACTTATATGAACACTCCATATAAATATGCTGGTACTAATAAAAATGGTATGGACTGTAGCGGTTTTGTTTGTACTGCTTATAAAAGTGCCAATATTAGTTTGCCTCACAGCTCTTCGGAAATTTCAAAAAAAGGAATTTATGTAACTGCCGATAATCTGCAAGCTGGCGATTTAATCTTTTTTAAAGGGAGAAGTAACAGCACTATAAATCATGTTGCCATGGTTTCAAAAATTAAAGACGGACTCATTTACATTATACACGCTACCACATCTAAAGGCGTTATTGAAGAAGTGCTTCAACAAAGCAAATATTTTAACGATAGATGGCTATTTAATAAAAGAATAGTTGATTTTAGAAGTGAATAGTGAAATACTATTGACGCTCTCTTTTGAGTTTTGTCCAAAATTCGGCATTTACCACTGTAAAACCCTAAATAGTTTGGACTATTTTGCATTAACAATTGGTATTAAATAGAGCTAACTCATACTTATTTTAGCATCTACTATTTCTATTATTTCTTTTTCTAAAGCTATGGCTTTATCAGCCATATTTTGTGCCTTAGCTAATGTTTCTTTTTTAAAACTTTCATTTTTGCTGTCTGCTATGTTTATTTTTACATTTAAAAAAGCTCCTAATACCGCACTTCTGGCACATAAAGCCCCTACTCCGGCATCACTTACCGAGTTTGGATTGCCATTTAATGCCATTTCTTTTAATAATTCAAAACTGCTTAATGAAGTTTCCATTACTTGCAATGGTATTTCTATAGCATAAATTGTAGCATCGGCTATAGCTTTTGCTCTTATTTTCTTTTCTTCTTCACTTCCTTTGGGTAATTTAAAAGCATCCATTATTTTATTAAAAGCATTAGTATCTTCATCTACCAGCCAAAGCAATTTATCTTTTATTTTTTGCCCTTTTTCTGCCCAGTCAGAAAACTCTTTCCATCTACTATCCCACCCTCTTTTATGCGAAGATAAATTAGCTACCATAGTACCCAAACTAACTCCTAAAGCACCTACATAAGCAGCTATACTACCTCCACCGGGAGCAGGACTTTCGCTGGCTGTTTCGTTTGCAAAAGCCGTTAAATCCATGTTTACCAACGGACGTTTATCTTCCTCTGCAAGCATGTATTCTATTATATTTTTCTTAGGGTCAAATGGTGTTAATTCATCTAATCCCATACTTTTTACAGCTATTTTTATCAATTCATCATTGCTAACGCCAACGCTTCTTTCTTGTTTCTGTAAAAAATATTTTCCTGCATCTAACATACTTTTTAAAGGTACAAGCCCTACAAGCTCACTTCCTGTTACTCTCATTCCTCTGTTGTATGCCGATTTTACACACTCATCAAAAGCTTTGTGCAATGGCGTTTCGTTTACATTAGTAATATTCATACTTATTTGAGCTACGCCATATTCTTCTATAAACCACCCGATAGCTTTTACTCCTTTGCAAGTACCTGCTTCTCTAACAGGATTTCCATTGGCATCCAATACTTTTTTTCCCGTAGGTGTACCATCTTCTGTTTTTACTCTTCCTTTTTCTCTAATATCAAACGCTATACTGTTGGCTCTACGCACCGAAGTAGTGTTTAAATTAACATTATAAGCTATTAAAAAATCCCTTGCACCTATAGCAATATTGCCACTTTTAGCTTGAAAAACTGCTGGACCAAAATCAGGTTTCCATTTATCTTGCGTTATTTTATCGGCTATTCCTTCATATTCTCCCGCACGAACACTGGCTAAATTTTTTCTGTGTGGAGCACTTGCTGCATTTTCGTATAAATATACAGGAATATTAAGCTCTTCTCCTACAAGCTTTCCCAACTTTTGAGCACATTCTATACAGTCTTGCATAGTAGCATTAGCCACAGGAATAAAAGGACAAACATCTGTAGCACCAAAACGTGGGTGTTCGCCTTTATGCTTACTCATATCTATTAGTTGCTGTGCTTTTTTTATTAAAAGAAAAGCCGCTTGCACCACAGGCTCAGGTTCGCCTACAAAAGTTATAACAGTTCGGTTAGTGGCTTTTCCGGGGTCAACATCTAATAGTTTAACTCCTTCTACTGTTTCTACAACACTGTATATTTCTTTTATTATATTTTCATCTCTACCTTCTGAAATATTAGGGACGCACTCTATTAATTTCTTCATTGAATTTGGTTTTTATGCAAAGGTAAGCAATGAGAATATTACGTTATAGAAAAACCCTTACTCTTCTTTCAGAATTTCGTGTCCGCCTTTTTCTTTTTTGGTAGTCAAATATTTGTGGTTGTTAGGATTAGGGCATACTTCTATAGATACATTTTCTACTACTTCTAAACCGTAGCCTATTAATCCTACTCTTTTCTTTGGATTATTGCTCATTAATCTAAGCTTGGTAACATCTAAAGCACGCAATATTTGAGCTCCTACGCCATAATCTCTTTGATCCATTTCAAACCCAAGCATCTCATTAGCTTCATAAGTATCGTAGCCCTGCTCTTGCAGTTTGTATGCTTTTAGTTTGTTTAGCAAACCTATTCCTCTTCCCTCTTGCTGCATATATAACAATAATCCTTTGCCTTCTTTGTTTATCATATCTAAAGCGGCACTAAGTTGGTCGCCACAATCGCAACGCAAGGAATCTAACAAATCGCCAGTAAGGCATGAAGAATGTACGCGTGTTAATACAGGTTCTCCTTTTTTCCAATCTCCCATTTTTAAAGCAAAATGTAAATCTCCCGTATCTGTTTGCGTAAATGCTATTAAATCAAAATTACCATGTTTTGTAGGCATTTTTATTTGTACTTCTTCTTTTATCAAACTTTCATTCTTAATTCTATATTCTATTAAATCTTCAATAGAAATAATTTTCAAGTCATGTTTTTTAGCTACTTCCACAAGGTTAGGCAATCTTGCCATAGTACCATCTTCATTCAATATTTCAACCAAAACACCAGCTGGTTCAAACCCTGCCAAACGTGCCAAATCTATTACCGCCTCTGTATGCCCTGCCCTACGAAGCACGCCTCCTTCCCTTGCTTTTAAGGGAAAAATATGCCCCGGTTTGCCAAAATCAGAAGGTTTAGTATCTTTATTTATTAAGGCTTGTACTGTTTTTGCTCTGTCATGTGTAGAAATTCCCGTAGTACACCCATGCCCTATTAAATCTACCGAAACAGTAAATTGCGTTTGGTGCAACACCGTATTTTTACCTACCATTAAATCTAAGCCTAATTCCTCACAGCGTTCTTCAGTAAGTGGAGCACATATAAGTCCACGCCCTTCCCGTGCCATAAAATTTATAATATCGGGGGTAACATTTCTGGCTGCCGTAACAAAGTCGCCTTCATTTTCTCTGTCTTCATCATCAACAACTATTACTATTTTGCCTTTTTTAATATCCTCTATAGCTTCTTCTATAGAGTTTAATTTTATTTTACTCATAATCTCTCGGTGGGTTTCCAAATATTTGTTTCTACACCTTTAAGCCAATCTATAAATCCTAAAAGCAAGGCTATATTCATGGCGATAAAGTATCTGTGTAGCCGTAGCAAATTTACGTTTATCTTTAGTTTTTGCAAAGCAATATCCAATATGGGTAGCATAAAATTAACAAGCATTAAGATGAATAGTATTTTATGCATTAAAATATGTGGCTGTTTCACAAAAATATAAGTAACACCTATGCAAATAATTAACAATAAAACAGGTGTAATCCAACGCAAAAATTTATGTGCAAAAAATGGAAAAACTACTCTAAAATCATTCTTAAAAAAGATGTCAAAATAAGCACTTAAATTTTGGAAATTTCCGGTAGAAATTCTCCTTTTTCTTTTAAACTCCTCATTTAGCGTTCCGGGCAAATCTTCATACACAATTGCCTCCGGATTGGACAATGAAAAAGCACCCTCTCGGAGGGCATTCATACTCAAATAAAAATCTTCCATTAAGTAGTTTTTTGGAATGGGTTTTATGTACTTAGAACGTATGGCATAAAATGCTCCAAATGCTCCCACTGAAGTGCCAAAAACTAAGCCCTCATTTACCTTTAATTGCCCCTCATTTTTAATGTAAAATTTCTCTTGAACACCCACTTCTGAATTGCTCTTATAAACATTTTGTATAACAGCTCCCACCACACCAACTTTAGGATTTTTGAAGTATTTTATGAGCTCAAAAATACAATTTTCTTTGCTAATAATATTAGCATCGCTCATTATAATATATTCATAATCAGATAATTGTATTATTTTACTAAACAATTTATTTAACACTTCCGACTTTCCTCCTCTCTCAGTAAAATTTTGTACGCTTAATTTGAATTTAAGCTCACAATTTTGATGAATTAGCTCCTCTGTCCTATCACTGGGGTTGTCTAAACCGATGTAAATATCAAGTAGATGAGATGGGTAATCAATAGTGTTTAAATTATTCATTTTTTGCACTATGATTTTTTCCTCATTATAGGCCGCAAATACCAATGCAATTTTAGGTAATTCATTTTGGCTATAAACTGCTCCACCTCGCTGTTTTCTTTTAGCTAAAATAGCCACTAAAAGAGGATAAAATATATAAGAGAACAACACTGTAAATATAGAAATAAAAATGACAATATAGAATACATTTATCATATTTCTTTAATGAATTTTATGAGCTTATCGGCATAGGTATTTTGCTTGTAATTTTGCTGTACCATAGCACTGGCATTATTGCCTATTTCCACTACTTTAGCATAATTATTTTTAAGCATATTTAAAGCATCAATCCACTCTTGTTTTGTGTTGGCTATAACTATGTTTTCTTTATCGGTATAATTAATTCCTTCTGCACCTATAGAAGTGCTTAATACACATCTACCTAAATTCATAGCTTCAATTATTTTAACTCGCATACCGCTACCACTAAATATGGGCGTAACTACTATTTGTAATTGATTTAAAAATGACTCCGCATTTTCTACTTCGCCCTGTACTTTTACACCTTTAAGGTTTAAAAAGCTACTTTTTTTCGGGAAATTTCTGCCAGCTAAATAAAACTCAGCTTCTTTATGTTCTTGCACAAATGGTTTCCAAACCTGATCTAAAAACCATTTTATGCCTTTTAAATTAGGCAACCAATCCATGCCTCCTATAAAACCAATTTTAAAATCAGTAGGTAAAGGCTCTTTTTTTACGGTATCTACCGTCATAGGAATAGTAAGTAGTGGTTTTTGGCTAATATTTTTAAAATACTGTTCATCTACAGGCGATATAGGCACAATGGCATCTACTTTTTTAACAATTTCAGCTTCAAAAACACTGAATTTTTCATTCATTACCTTTTTCAAATAGGTTTTTTTAAACAAATTTCGCTCGTTTTCAGCTATCCTTTCCCATATTTGATGCTCTACATTATGGGCTCTCAAAATAATTTTAGCCTTTGTATTCTTTTTTATTACATCAATATACAATCCCAAAAAAACACCTTCTAAAATAATAAAATCATAGGTTTTACGGCTTAATAAGTCAACAATTTTATCTTCTACATCTTTGTTATAAAACCGCTCTACAATGTACGGCTCATTTTTACTGAAATTATTAATTACACCTTTTATGCTGGGTTGGGTACATATTTTTATAGGATAATAATGTGTGTTAGGCAAAGCAGAAGTATCACTAAACTCATGATGTTTTTGGGTGAGCATACATACCACATCTACATGAGTACCATGAGCCACCAAAGCTTTAGTTATTTGATGAATAGCCAAAGATTCGCCATCTTTTGGAGGTAAGGGCGACTTTTTACAAATCTGCAAAACATTCATCAAAATGGAAATTAAACTTTTGTTGAGCTACAAAAATATAATAAGTTTAATAAACAAAGGTAGAATACTGTGTGAAATAATTATATAAAAGTCTATACTACATTTACCTTTATATTTTTATTAAATAATATTTAATATTAATAAAACTACACCATCAAATACTTATAAAAACAATAATAATTTCATTTTTAAGTTTATTAATGTAATCTTTACCGCCCTAAAACTATAAAAAACACATTAATGAGACCCTTTCCCCTATTAAAAGACCCTACATACACAGAAAAAGAACAATATACTTCATTTGATAACTTTTGGTTAAGTAAAATTAGAGATAAAAGAGATTTACAGTTAGTAAGTTTTACCATAAGACTAATTTTACTGTTTATTCCATTGGCAATTATTTTATACCTACCCTTGCCTTTATATATTTGGATTCCTTTGGCTGTTTTTTATTCGTGGATGAACATTTTTAGATACAAAAGTAGATTTACCTTACTGATGCATATAACCAGCCACCGCCCTTGGTTTAAAAGTCAGTATAGTTTTATGAATAGATTTTTGCCTTGGATATTAGGACCGTTTATGGGGCAATCTCCCGAAGCATATTTTAGCCACCACATAGGCATGCACCACATAGAAGGCAACCTTGAAGATGACGATAGCACTACTATGCACTATCAAAGAGATAGCAAGTTAGATTTCTCTAAATATCTTTTAGGTTTTTTATTTTTTGGACTGTTTAGGCTTACCTCTTATTACAATAAAAAACAAAAGCGATTAAACTTAAGAAATAATGCCATTATTGGCGAATTGCTATTTATAGGTATGTGTGTAGGTTTGAGTTTTTTAAACTGGAAAGCCACTTTGGTAGTTTTTATTCTGCCTTTTATTACCACCAGAATTACTATGATGCTCGGCAATTGGTCGCAGCACTCATTTGTTGACCCGGAAGACCCAGGCAATGAATATAAAAACTCTATAACTTGCGTTAACCATAAGTTTAACCAACGCTGCTGGAATGACGGCTACCATATAAGCCACCACGTAAAACCCTCTTTGCATTGGACAGATCACCCCAAACATTTAACTGAAAACAAAGAAGTTTATGCTAAAAACAAAGCCATAGTTTTTGAAGGGATAGAATTTGGTGGAGTTTGGTACTATTTAATGAAAAAAGATTACGACAAATTAGCCAGCCATGTGGTTAATATAAATAACACATTTAGCTCTAAAGAAGAAATTATAGCTTTATTGAAAAAAAGAACACAAAAAATAGAGCCTACAGGACTAACAATGGAAAAATATCAAGCTGCTTAATAACCTGAGTTCGGTTAATCTTTATGGAACTCAGGTTAATAATACTTTTTAACGTTCTGTTTAATAAATTGTTTTCGTTCATAAACTAACTTTGTTTTGTGAAAAATTACAAAAAACAATTTGGTGGAAAAATAGATAAAGAAGTATTAGACCAACTTAATCAATCTGAAAACTGGAAGAAAGGAAAATTTAGGAATCTTGAACGAACGGCTATTGATATTAATTTGTACAATTTGCCCAAACTTATAAAAAAACAGATTTTTGATAAAAAAGGCAGATATCCAGAGCAAAAACTCCCTATTATAAAATTTGACAAAGACGGTTTTCTAAAAGATGAAAAACAAGCTAAATTTATATGGTATGGTCATGCCGTTGTTTTAATTCGCTTAAATGGATTAAATATTCTTATAGATCCTATGTTTGGGAATGATACCGCTCCTGTCGCTCCATTTGCTTCAAAAAGATTTTCAGAAAACACCTTGCAAATTATAGATGAACTGCCAGAAATAGATATTTTATTGCTTACTCACGACCACTACGACCATTTAGATTTGGATAGCATGATGAAGCTAAAAAGCAAAGTAAAAAACTACATTGTTTCGTTAGGTTCAAAAAGGCATTTTGATTTTTGGGAAGTTTCTCAAAACAATATTACCGAGTTAGACTGGTGGCAAAGCAAAGAAATTGGAGGTATTAAATTTACATTTACGCCTACACGACATTCGGCAGGAAGAGGAATTAACGATAGAGACCAAACATTATGGGGTGGCTGGCTTATGCAAGCACCAAAAGAAACGCTTTATTTTAGTGGTGATGGCGGTTTTGGCAAACATTTTAAAGAAATAGGAAACTATGCAAAATCTATAGATTTTGCTTTTATGGAATGTGGGCAATACAATAAAATGTGGCATCAAATACACATGCACCCCGAAGAAACCGTACAAGCTGCGTTAAATGTTAATGCTAAAAAAGCAATGCCTTATCATTGGGCAGGTTTTGCACTGGCACTGCACCATTGGAAAGAGCCTATTGAACGATTTACAGCAGCAGCCACAACTAAAAATTTAGCTTACATTACACCCCAATTAGGCGAAATAGTAAACTATACCCAAGATAAAGTATATACAAAATGGTGGGAAAGTTATGAGTAGGAATTATTTTCGTATTAATAGCTTATACTGTATTAAATAAACAATTGGTATTATTTGCACTATTCCTTGTAAAATAGATACTCACATTCTTATAAATTGTTTAATTTTACATACTCATGAACAGAATACAACTTGAAGTAGTAACCATAGGCGAAGGCGTTACCTCCAGTCAAACAGCTTTTAACGTAATACTAAAAGAAAAATTTGGTACACGCAAAATGATTGTTGTTATAAGTATGGCAGAAGCTCAATCAATAGCTATTTCATTAAATATTGGCTTAAATTATAACCGAGTAATGACTCATGAACTTTTTTACAAAGTTTGTAAAACCTTTAATGTTGAATTGCTTGAAGTAAATATCAATAACTTAAAAGAAGGCATTTATTATACCACTACTACTTTTCAAAAAAATGATAAAATAGAAGATTTTGATGCCCGAATTTCAGATGCTTTAGCATTGGCGTTAAAATACAATTGCCCTATTTATATTAATAGTGAACTTTTTAATTCTGTAGCTTATGGCAATGCCGAAAGTGGAAATCAAAAACCCAAACAAACTATTGATGAATTTGATAAAGATTTAGAAGATGAGTTGAAAAACCTTAGCAATATTAACATTGCAGAATTTAACACTACTGATTTTAAAAAAAATACCTTAGCCGAGCTTAAAGAAATGCTTGAAAATGCCTTGCAAAATGAAAACTATGAGCTGGCAGCTAAACTCAGAGATGAAATTGATAAAAGAAGTTAACTACAACTAAAAAAACACCAATGAACTTAAACCAAATCAAAACCACAAGTTTATTATTATTACTTCCACTACTGTTTTTTTCATGCAATAAAGAACAACAAAAAGACGAAAGTACCATATACGAAAAATGGGTAAATACCAGTGGACAATACCTAAAACTAACTAAAGAACATAAGTTTGAAACCAATATTTTTGGAGAAACTAACTTTGGAACTTACCAAGTAGCAGAAAATACCATAACATTAAATATTCCTGTGCAAAATAAAACTATAGAAGCTGATTCAATAGTTAATGTGTATGACGAACAAGGCGATTTAATAATTAACCATTATAATGAAGGTCAATTAATAAGCTCGCAAAAAGACGGAACTTTTACTTCTGAAGAAAAAATACACAAGCTAAGCATTAATGATTTTTCGGAGAATAACTTAACAATATCGGGAGATGGTATAAATATTTCTTTTAACAGAACCAGCAATAATGATGATTTAGCTCATTTTTCGGTTATAGCTACTTTAAGAGGATTATTAGGCTTATTCTTTTTGCTATTAGTAGCTTATATTTTTAGTTCTGACAGAAAAAAAATAAACTGGAAAACGGTAGGAATGGGCGTTTCTTTACAGTTAGTTTTAGCCATTTTGGTATTAAAAGTTCCTTTTGTAAAAACCATATTTGATGTAGTTTCTAAAGGTTTTGTTTCTGTTTTAAATTTTACAAAAGATGGTTCAGCTTTCTTATTTGGTGGCTTGGTAACGGATGTTGACAGCATGGGATTTATTTTTGCATTTCAAATTTTACCAACCATCATATTTTTTGCGGCTTTATCTTCTGCTCTATATTATTTAGGCATTATTCAATGGATTGTTTACGCATTTGCATGGATTATGAGCAAAACCATGAAACTATCGGGAGCAGAAAGTTTAGCTGCCGCAGGGAATATATTTTTAGGACAAACAGAATCTCCATTATTAGTTAAACCATATTTAAAAGATATGACAAAATCGGAAATAATGTGTTTAATGACAGGTGGAATGGCAACAATAGCGGGAGGTGTTTTGGGTGCTTATGTTGGATATTTAGGTGGCGATAGTATTCAGGAACAGCAAATTTTTGCTTCTCATTTATTGGCAGCATCTATTATGTCGGCACCAGCGGCTATAGTGGCTGCTAAAATGTTAGTACCCGAAACGGCAGAACACGTAGATGATAAGCTTACTATTTCTAAAGAAAAAGTAGGAGCAAATATTTTAGATGCCATTTCTAATGGAACAAGAGACGGATTAAGTTTGGCGGTAAATGTAGGTGCCATGCTCCTTGTTTTTACTGCTTTTATGTATATGTTTAATGCTATGAGTTTTCAAATTGGAGATTGGCTAAATGTAAACGATGCCATTGCCGCTAAAACCAGCGGTCGTTTTGAAGGTCTTACTTTACAGTATATTTTAGGTATGATTTTCTCTCCTGTGGCGTGGCTATTGGGTGTTGATTGGAAAGACTCCGTATTAGTGGGTCAATTATTAGGCGAAAAAACGATATTAAACGAGTTTTTTGCTTACGCCAGCTTAGGAAAGTTAAAAGCTGCGGAGCTTTTTGCCAGCAAAAAATCTATAATAATAGCTACTTATGCTTTGTGTGGCTTTGCTAATTTTGCATCTATAGGTATTCAAATAGGCGGTATAGGTGCTTTAGCCAGAAACCAGCAATCTACATTGGCTAAACTGGGTATTAAATCTTTAATAGGTGGTACTATAGCTTGCTTTATGACAGCCACTATTGCAGGAATGTTGTTTTAGGCAACTAACAGTTATCAGTAAGTAGGCAGATTTTTAGATCTCAGATAATCTACTCGGTACTCAAATCTATACCACAATATTAACAATACGCTTAGGTACAAAAATGAACTTTTTAATAGCTTTATTTTCTGTCCATTTTTGAACCGTTTCATTTGCCAACACTATTTCTCTTGCTTTTTCTTGAGTTATATTGGCATCTAAATCTATTTTAACACGCATTTTGCCATTAATAGAAACCGGATAATTGATAACCGATTCTGTTAAAAATGCTTCATTGTGCTGCGGATATGCCACATCTTTAACTACAGAATTAGTATGCCCTAAACTATGCCACAGTTCTTCTGCGGTATGCGGAGCAAAAGGAGAAATTAGCTTAACCAAATCTTCTAAAACTACTTTTTTATGACAGTTTAAATCATTTAGTTCGTTTACACAAATCATGAATGAAGACACACAGGTATTAAAAGAAAAGCGTTCTATATCGTCATTTATTTTTTTAATACAAGTATGTAGCACTTTCAATTCCTTTTCAGACGGCTTTTCATCATTTACTATCAAATTATCATCTTCATTATAAAATAAGTTCCACAGCTTACGCAAAAATTTAGCTACACCGTCTATTCCTTTAGTTTGCCATGGTTTATGACTTTCTATTGGACCCAAAAACATTTCAAACATACGGAAACAGTCTGCACCATATTCTGCTATAACATCATCGGGGTTAACCACATTATATTTAGATTTTGACATTTTTTCGGGTTCTCTATGACACCTATATTCATGCCCTTCCAAAATTACAATTTTTAAATCCTTGTTAAACAATTGCCAATTAGATAATTTATCAATATCAAGTATATCCGAACTATTAACAAATTCAATAGGAACTCTCCTTTCATAAAGGTTTCTATAACTACTAATTGAAAATTCTACTCTATCATTGTATAATTCTTTAGATTTTTCACTTAATAAATATTCAATTTGATTTTTAGCAGATGTATCTTCTTCTTCTGCGTTAGTACCTATCTCTTCAAAAAATCTATCATACAATTTTTTAGATAATAAAAAATAAGGCATTTTGAAATCATTAAAATTATCATCTTTCAGTAAACGACTTGGGTTTACCATATAAATAAACGCACTCTCTCCTTGTATCATGCCTTGGTTAATGAGCTTTTTAAAAGGCTCTTGGGTGGGTACATAGCCTAAATCGTATAAGAATTTATGCCAAAAGCGGGAATACATTAAATGTCCTACGGCATGCTCTGTTCCTCCTACATATAAGTCAACATCTTGCCAATAATCTAATGCTTTTTTACTGCAAAATGCTTCATCATTATGTGGATCCATATAACGCAAAAAATACCAAGAACTTCCTGCGTTTCCGGGCATAGTATCGGTATCTAACTGCATTCCGTTATACATCCAATTATCTAACTTACTCAATGGCGATTTTCCGTTTTCCGGCTTAATATCATCCATTTTTGGCAATACTAATGGCAATTTATTTAAAGGCAAAACATGAGGTAAATCTTCATTATCGTAAGCCACAGGAAAAGGCTCGCCCCAATATCGCTGGCGACTAAAATTGGCATCACGGAGTTTATAATTGGTTTGCGAAGTGCCTATACCCTTTTCTTCTATGCGTTTTATGGCTTCTTTAATAGCGTCTTTTACTTCCATGCCATTTAAGAAATCGGAATTTATCATTTTGCCTACTTTATCGGCATTGGTAGCGTTTGGATATTCCGATTTATCGCAAATATCTATTATTTCTAAACCATATTTACGAGCAAATGCTGCATCTCTATCATCATCGCTTGGCACTGCCATTATAGCTCCTGTGCCGTAGTCTAACAGCACATATTCACTTATCCAAATTTGTATTTTATTGCCTGTAAAAGGGTGTATAGCATAAGCTCCTGTATATGCTCCAGTAACTTTTTTAGCGGCTTGCCTATCTATAGCAGATTTGCGTTTTGTTTTTTCAACATAAGTCTCTACCTCTATTTTCTGCTCTGCTGTAGTAATTTTAGCCACCAAAGGATGCTCTGGAGCTAATACCATAAATGTTACACCAAAAATAGTATCGGGGCGTGTGGTGTAAACTTCAAGTTTTGCCTCTCCCCCTAACCCCCTCTCCTCAGGCGAGGGGGGACTCAGTTCTGCCTTAATTTTACCGAGCACTCCTTTTATATTTGTTTCTACCTCATCATTAGTAAATCTTAAAACCCTGTAACCATATTCCATTAATTCAAAAGTTCTCCCTAAATCCTTTTCTATGTTTTCCGGAATATCATGAATACTGCCGTCTATTTCTACTATCAGTTTATTTTCTAAACAAACAAAATCTGGAATATAATTATCTATTACATGTTGTCTTCTAAACTTAACACCTAATTTTTCTTTACGTAATTTTTGCCATAATAAATCTTCTGCTTCTGTAGAATTTTTACGCATTTCTTTCGCAAATTCTTGGAGTTTCTTATATGTTTTAGGATTTGCAGTCATCCATTTGCCTAAGTCCTCTTCACCCGAGGGGGAAGGGTTAGGGATGGGGGCTTTTTGTTTTATTGAAGAACCTACAATCTCAAAAAACACACTGGCACCTTCACTTTTTCCTATCCAGTTTTCTTGCTGTAGTTTTAAACTGTGCGACCAATCTAAATCTTTTATCCCCTCTAACAAACGTTCTGCATAAGCCGTTATTCTCAAACTCCACTGCATCATAGGTTTTTGTACTACAGGATGTCCTCCCCTTTCAGAAACACCATTAACTACTTCATCATTTGCCAAAACAGTACCTAAAGCTTCGCACCAATTAACAAAACCTACTTTCCTGTAAGCCAATCGGTAGTGCATTAAAATATCCGATTTTTCTTTTTCGGAAAATACTTGCCATTCTGCTGCTGTAAATTTCTTTTTATAATCTGTAAAAGCCGAAGTTCTTAAATTCCCGTCTTTTTCAAATTGTTTTATCAAATACTCAATAGGCTGAGCTTTATTATCGGCATTGCAATAGCAATAATTGTATAATTGTATAAAAATCCACTGTGTCCATTTATAATATTTGGGATTGCTGGTGTTTACTTCTCTATCCCAATCAAACGATAAACCTATATTATTTAACTGTCTTTTGTACGTTGCCACATTTTCTTCTGTAGTTTTTACAGGGTGATTTCCTGTATCTATAGCGTATTGCTCTGCCGGCAAACCAAAAGAGTCAAAACCCATAGGATGCAACACATTAAAACCTTTTAATCTTTTATAGCGAGCGTAAATATCGCTGGCAACATAACCCAATGGATGCCCTACATGCAAACCACTTCCCGAAGGATAAGGAAACATATCTAATACATAGTATTTCGGTTTATTTTCATCAATTTCAACCTTATAAGTGTTATTTTCTTTCCACCTATTTTGCCATTTTTTATCTATATCCTGAGGATTATAAGCCATTAGTTTGTTTTATAAGTGTACAAATTTAGGGAAAGTTAGTTAGGTGTTCAAATGGAAATTATATTTTTAATTATTCTTTATTGATAAATAGCATATACATCTATTTTTCTATCATTCTCATTTATAATATTTTGAACATTATAGATTTCTGTTTTAATATTTACTGTTATACCATTAGTCTCTAAAAACTCTTTGAAATTATCCGCTCTTGATTGAGCCAACTTAATAT
The DNA here is from genome assembly GCA_020635995.1 of Chitinophagales bacterium. NCBI lineage: Bacteria > Pseudomonadati > Bacteroidota > Chitinophagia > Chitinophagales > Chitinophagales bacterium. The sequence goes on from JACJYS010000004.1 coordinate 278,843, forward strand.
TATAATCTATTCCTCCTAAAATATCTGCTGACCCTACAATAAGTAATGACTTGGGGTGCTTATCATCTATTACTCTATTTATTTTATTAATTATTAAGCTGTCATATTCTTTATTGTATTCATTCAATTTATATAACTCTGTATGAATTAAAACAGTATCTATCTGGGAATTTATATTTATTTCTGCACATATTTCATTACTATCTATAGAATATATGCTAATATCATCTATTATAAAATTACGCCCCATACCTCCTTTAAATCCACCAAAGGGTTCTACTTTCTCTATTAATTCTGGAACTTTCCCTGAAACATTTCCTATTAAGATATACTTTTCATTTCCGTCTGCTATATAGTTAAAAGAAATTTTAGTAAATGAAATGGTATCAGTTAGCAGTTTGTTATAAGAATAATCAACTTTAATTTCATTAGTATCTATAGCATAAAACTGTTTCTTCTTAATTTTCGTTTCAAAATGATTACTCAATAATTTATAATTAAAAGTATCTATAAGTGCTACTTCAATATGATTTGTATAATAATCTCCTTTATTGGGTTTTATATAAAATGAAACAATATATTTATTACCTTTTTCTAACTTTTTACATAATTTGCCTATGGCGTTACTATATCTATATGTTTGCTTCTGAACAGAAGCTATATCAAAAATAGTAATAGATAAAAATATGTTACCACTATTAGTATAATTTGGCTTTACAGTATATACTCCTTCTTTCCAGTTTTTAACATTTACAGATGTAGATTGATATAGATTTAAAAAAAATGAATCATTTGTATAATAATCTCCCTCAACCATATGATACTTTTGAAAAGTAAACTCATCTAAGTTTCCATTTAAAACTAAATTATTTTGAGATTTTACAAATAAAAATGACAACATAAATAATGTTGTCATTTTAACTATAAGTATATATTTTATCATTTCACTATTCAATAACTGTTATACAAAATCTATTATTTTGCAAAAAACTCTTTGTAGCAGTTATTTTACAGCCAAAAATTAATCTGCTACAATTTTAATAGCATCAACCTCCCACGTGCTTCCACTTGAGCTGGTTCCTGTATATTTGAATGCTATATAAAATGGTCCTGTTTGATATAGACTTAAATCGGTAGTAGATGTAACCCAATCCCAACCACCTGAAGATAATGTTGGATTTAAACTTGACCATGTAGCAGCTTCTACATCTTGCCCGTCAAAATCTGTTGAAATTAAAACTTGCAAAGGATCTCCACTGTAATTATAGGCGTTCATAAAACTAAAAACCGGATTTGTTTCTGCACTAAGGTCTATTACAGGCGAAACTAACCATGCCTCACTTGCAGAATTTCCGCTAGAATAATTTGATATTTGAGCATATAATGCACCCTGCTGACCGTTTCCTTGTCCATTTGTTGACCAGTTAAAATTGCCTACTGTAGTTATACTTTGCCAGCCACCACTGGTTACACTTCCGTCTTCAAAATTTTTGTTTAAAATAATATTTTGATTAGGATTACTTCCATCGCATCTTATGCCTTTCATGTCCACATCTGAAGTATCTCTTATCAATATTTGAGGAGTATTGCCATAAGGTGCATAAACGCCTATCAATGTTCCATTTCCGGCAGGTAGAAGCTCTCCTGCAAAATCGGCATAGCCACTATTACGTACTATTATACTATTATTGTTGCAATCTTGTATATATCTGTTTTCTGATTGTTGTGTAACAGCATTTGCATAAGTTATTCCGTCTAAACCGTCTTCAAATTCAACACCGCTTAATTTAATTAAAGTACCTGGTTCTACTCCACTTATACTCTGTAAATCAACAGCTAAAGGCTCCATTGGCGTTTCGCAAGCTCCTCTAATAATATAATCTTCCATAAAAATAACAGGTATTCTTACCGTAAAACTACCGTCTTTCCCATAACCTATTGAATTATTTAAGTAATATAAGCCTTTTAATTTTATATATACAAATCTACCCTCAGGATATAAGGTGTACATATTTGTAGCATCTACACTTATACCTAAAGCTCCCGTGCCATCACTTACGTAAAAAGTTTTATAGATATTCCCTGTTCTATCCGATGCCGTTACTTGTGCTTTAATATATACATCATCTTCAATAAATTGATCGTTGTAATTTTGCTTTACATCGGCTATTGAAATAATATTAGTAATGTTTGTACCTTGATCTAAACAAGTGGTATCTGGTGCATCAAAATCATCTTTAATACAAGCATTTAAAAAAGCTAATCCAAAAAAAGCTATTAAGGCAAATTGTATTTTTTTCATTTCTGTTTATTTATTGTTCTTACTGTCTTAAATCTTATGTCTTGTGTCTTAAATCTTACGTCTTATTTCTTACATCTAAAATCTATAAGTAACACTGGCAAAATAGTTTATACCATTGCCATAAAAGTACTTATTTTGAAATTTATTTATATCTTTATTTTCAAAGTCAAATCGGTTATTTTCAAAACCTATTGCAATGAAGTTTTTATTGTTTGTTAAATTACTTACCCCCAAATTAAATGCCAAAGCATGACTTTTTTTCATTTTATCAAAAGTTTCGTTTAAATACCAAGTATATCCTGTAAACAAATCTAAGGAAAATTGATTGTCATACATTTCTTGATCTAAAATAGCATCTCTTTGCTCTCCTTCAGGTACTAAATCTAAGCCTAAAGCTGTTCTTCTAACAGGGTTTATGTCTATCCAGTTTCTGGCGGTATAATTAGCATTAATGTTTAAGAAAAATCCTGCATGACTAATGCCTATTCCGCCCGTAGCTGCAAATTCCGGTGTGTTAGCCACATGATAGTTCTTCCAATAAACGGTTTCATTGCTAATAACTTCCGAATTATTATCAATAGTAACCATGGCATTAGGACGAGAAATATAGGTGTATTTTCCTAAGTTAGTTGCGGCAAAAACATTTAACCATTTCAAAACTTTTACTTTAAATGCCAGCTCTAAACCCATGTGCTGTCTGTCTATTCCGGTAAGAGAATAGTTTACAAAGGTTCTATATTGGTCGTGGTAAAAAGAGTTTAACTCTGTTAAGTTTCTTAACTGCAAATAATATCCCATAAAGTTTAAATACACTCTATCGGAACGCAAAACATAGCCAGCTTCTCCACCAAAATGTATTTCGCTTTTTAAATCATTTACTACTTGGTTTCTTGTACGGTTAGATACAAAAGCATTAGCAAATAAAGGTGCTTTAGTTTCGTATATACCATTAGCTACTATAAAGTTTCTTCCGTTTATTTTTATGGTAGCTCCGGCTTTAACACCGTAGTTTAAAAAGTTTTGCACTTCACTTTTTCCATAAGAATCATCTAAAAACAATCCGTTTCTGTTATTTCCTTTTCTATAAAAAGAAGTAAAAGATACTTTTGGTTGAACAAAGAAATCTATTTTTCTAAAATTAAAATCTAATGTTGCCCATAAGTCTGCAAATTGCGTAGAAGCATTATAGTCATAACCATATTTATCGCCTTCATAAACTATTCTGTTAGGATTATCTACATCGTGCTGGCGTATGGTGTCTAAACCGGAAATCACTTGGTCTGGTGTGGCACGCTCTGCAAATTGATTGTAGTTAATATGAAAATCTGCACCTAATAAATCTTTAGCTACTTGATAAAAATGTTTGTTCTGATTAATATAATCAACTCCAATGCTCAAATCTATTTTTCGGCTAAGTACAATATTTGCAGTAGATGAAAAATTAAATTTCTTTTCATCTTCTCTCCTTTCTACTACTAAATATTTAGCCCTATTTCCCGTTATATCTTTTATCTCGCCATCTACATTCATATTGTGGTAAGTAGTGCTATTTAATGGGTTCATATTGGCTTCATATAAGTTGTACCAATTTAATTGCAGTAAATCAGGATTATTTCTAAACTCTTCTGTAAGCGTTTGATACAAAGCTGTATCTCCATTAGATAAAGCATAAGAAGGCAAGTATCTATAATAATCTGGACGTGGGTCAGCAGCATCGTACCAATCTAAGTCAGTTTCGCCATAGCGACCTATAACAGCCGCTGCACTTGTAGTCCATTTTAACTTGTTATTTTTGCTATTATACTCATACGTCAATGCTCCCATAGGCAAATGCTGATGCACCATTCTTCTGTTTCTTTGCACACCGTCATACTCACCCCAGTTTGGGTTGGCTAAATTACTTCCAGCTAAATCGTAATATTCTTTTGTGGCAGGTCTTAATTTTCCTCTTTTTAAATTAGAACCCAAAACTGTTAGCGTTAATGAATGCTTTAAGCCAAATCTTTTTTCTACAGCTCCATAGTATGAATAAGCATCATAAGGTGTTCCTTCTATAAATCCACTTTCAGCATATCTTTTTGAAGCAGCTAAAGAAACTGCCCATCCTTTACCAAAAAAGCCACTATTATATGAAGCCATTAAACGGTGGTTGTAGTTTCTGTTTGAATTAGCATAGCTAATATTAAAACCATCGTACTGCGTATGTGGGCGTGGGTCTATATATTGCGAAGTTCCTACACCTGTATATCCAAAAGTAGAAGGATACAATCCATTAGTATTATACCCTTTATTGTTGATTACTAAATTTAATCCACCCCAAATATTATAATTAATTAAACCGTTTTCTAAATCTTTGGCAGGCATTCCTAAAAACCAAACATCGTTATATTCTCTGTTAATACCTCTACGGCTAAAAAAAGATTCGCCTCCCATATTCCATTGAGCTTGGTTGGCATAAATATCTCTAAAATCAAGTAATAAACTTCTTGAATAATTTTTGTTCTTTTTGCTAAAATCATTCAGCTCATCTTCCGACATAGTTGGCACTTCATCTGTTTGAGCAAACGACCACGCAAAAGAGAAAAGTATGATGATTAAAGGTAAAAATCGTAACTTCATAAACGCACTTAGCTTTAATAATTTTACAAAGGTATAATTTCATTTGATAACTTGCTATTATTAAATTATTATGAAGTTAATAACTAAGGCTTTCAAAGAACAAAGTTGTTATTAACTTTGTAGTTCTTTATTAAAGTAATGTTTTTATGAAAAAAATCTTCCTAATTTTCTTTATTGCTTTATTTTCAAGTGTTTTAGCTCAAGAGAATAAATATGAAGTGGCTGTTGTAGGCTTTTATAATCTTGAAAACCTATTTGATACGGATAGCTCTATGCAAGTAACAAATGTGGATAAAATTAAAGCTGGCGATGCTGATTATGCTCATGAGTTAGTCTATAACAGTAGCGAATACTATGGGAGCAACTGGAAAAAACAGTTTGAAAATCTAAAAATTTCAAAGAGTAAATTAGATTTTGAAAAATTTCCATTATACCCTACCAAAGGTTTGAGTTTTGAAAAACCAAACAGAAAAGATTACAACAAATACAACAATACCGATTTTGATAAAAAAGAGTTTAAAAATGAAATAAATTCAAACGATAGACTTTTTAGTAAAAAAGAATATAAGGAACTTGTAAAAAATAATGAAAACATCACTTTGGCAGGTAATGCAATGATGTGGAAAATAAATGATACCGAAAACACCCCCAAAGGAGGAAGACAATATACTGAAAAGCTTTATGAAGACAAGTTAAGCAAACTGGCATCTGTAATAAGTACTTTGGGCAAAGATTACTCAAAAGACGGAGTGGCTTTATTGGGCTTGGCAGAAATAGAAAACCACAAAGTTTTAGAGGATTTAACCAAAACTGGCGAACTTAAAAAGTTAGGCTTAGATATTGAGCAATACGATTGCATGTACTCGCGTGGTGTAGATGTGGCTTTGCTATATCAGCCTAAATATTTTAAAGTTGTAAAAAGCCATACTATTATTTTGCCTTATTATAATGATAAGAAAAAACAACAAGACAGATATTTTACAAGAGATATACTTTGGGTAGAAGGAAAACTACTTGGCGAAACGGTTCATGTTTTTGTAAACCACTGGCCTTCTCGTAGAGGTGGCGAAACTAAGAGTAGCTACGGGCGTGAGTTAGGTGCACAAACCGTAAAAAATATTGCAGATTCATTAATGGCGATAGACCCTAATACTCAAATTATAGTAATGGGCGATTTAAACGATGACCCTACAAATAAAAGTGTAAAAACAGTATTGGGAGCAGCTAAAAACAAAGATGATGTAGAAAATGGCGGTTTTTATAATCCTTTGTTTAAAGACTACAAAAAAGGATATGCTTCATTGGGATATAGAGGTAGCTGGAATTTATTTGACCAAGTTATACTATCCTCTTCATTTGTAAATAATGATGAAACATGGAGTTTGCAAGATGCAGAAATTGCATACAATCAAGATTGGATAAACAGATTTGGCGGATATGAAGGTGGCCCTAATCGTTCTTTTGGAGGCAATTATTATCAAGGTGGCTATAGCGACCATTTACCTTCTGTAGTTTACTTAAAAAGAAAAGCTGTAGAAGATAAAGACAAAGACGGCATAGCCGATAAAGATGATGAATGTCCGGATGTAGCCGGATTAAAAGCATTTAATGGTTGCCCAGATACAGATGGTGATGGCGTACCGGATAAAGATGATAAATGCCCTGAAGTAAAAGGCTTAGAAAGTTTAAAAGGATGTCCGGATAGCGATGGAGACGGAATAGCAGACAGCAAAGACAAATGCCCTAATGAAGCTGGGCCGGCAGATAATAGCGGATGCCCTTATGCAGATACTGACGGAGATGGCGTTTTAGACAAAGACGATAAATGCCCTGAAACTAAAGGCGATAAACGTAATAATGGCTGTCCTAAAGATGAAAATACCGTTGGAAATGAAACCATCAATCAATTAAATAACTTAATTGTTTATTTTGATGTTGACAAAGCAAGGGTTAAAAACAAATACAATGATGATTTAACAAAATTGGCAGATTTCTTAAAACAAAATACCAATTATAATGTAGAAGTTTTAGGTCATACCGATAATTCATATACTGACAGCTACAATGATAATTTAGCAAAAAATAGAGCTAATAGTGTAAAGAATACTTTAATTAGTAAAGGTGTAAATGAAGCACAAATTAAAGTAAGCTATTTTGGAGAAACACAGCCTGTAGCCACTAATGACACACCAGAAGGCAGACAACAAAACAGACGTGTTGAGTTTAAAATAACTTCAAAATAACATTATCTAAATTTTGCAAAGTCAATTAAAAATAGAAGCTATACTTTTTGCAACAGAAAATCCTGTTAGCATAGCTGATTTGGTGGCTCTTTTTCAAGAAAATGAAGAAGAAATAACCGAAGGCGAAGTAAAAGCATATCTTGACACAATAAAAGAAAAGTATAGCACAGAAAATTATGCTTTTGAATTGGTGCGTTCGGGAGGCGGATTTCAGTTTTTGAGCAAAGCAATATATCATGAGTGGATTTCTAAGTTTTTGCACCAAAATGCTAATAAAAAACTGTCAAGTGCAGCAATGGAAACCTTAAGTATAATAGCTTACAAACAGCCTGTTACAAAACTTGAAATAGAACAAATACGCGGTGTTAATGCCGATTATACGGTGCACAAATTATTAGAAAAAGAGCTTATTTCTATAGTGGGTAAAGCCGATATGCCCGGCAAACCCATTTTATACGGAGTTAGTCAATATTTTTTAGATTATTTTGGTATCAACTCTACCGATGAACTACCACAAATAAAAGACGTAGTTCCCCAAGAAGAAAACACCTTAGGCGAACAAGAGTAGGAGTAATAATATAGAACATTTTTTTTATCAACCATCCTAAAACAACCGGTTCCGTTCTCCGTCTGTGGCGGATTCATTGTTCGTCCTTCGGACTCAACGAAAACTTAGTTGTTAGGCACTAACGTTTTTATTTTCAATGTTTAAATTCTCTGCTAATGTAATTAATTCATCAAGTATTTCGTCAAATTTTGATTTATCATATCCACTGTTTAGTTTGTCAGAAATAGATTTTGAAAATACATTTATCAAGTCTGTTTGTTCTCGTTTCATAAACTTAAAAAACGTAAGTAGTTGTAATTTCACGCCTAATTGTCGCAAGCAATCTTTTACAATAGTGTTATCTGTTTGGTTGTTGCAGTTTGAAAGTCCAGAATGAATTGAATGAAGTGTTTTTATTACCGCTTCAATAGGATTGCTGATATATTGAAGTGTATTTGTGTCAATGTCTTTCAGATTTCCTATTGCTGACATTGCTGTTAAAACATTTTCTCCTGTTTTTCGCATTTTTTTCAAAAACGGCAATCTGTTTGTTATAGTTGATACATTATCAGCACATTAGGTTGTTTTTAATTTTAATTTTGGGTGTCCCAGGGTGTTTATTTTTACTTTTGTTGAATGTTTGTACGGCAAAAGAAAAATAAAAGTGGTGTAATTAGTATCCAAGTTATTGATAAGAGTTCCGGGAAATACAAAGTCCTAAAAACGATAGGAAGTAGTTCTATTCCTTCTGAAATCAAGACCTTGCTTGAGAAGGGAAAAGATTATATAAATAAGCGCATTGGTTATAGAGAATTAGATTTTAGCAATACAGACGAAATTATCCTATCTGTTTTAAACAATATCACCTCCCACAAATTAGCTGGAATTGAATTGATCTTGGGTTAAATTTTTGATGAAATAGGTTTTAATCAAATCAAGGATGAGCTATTCAGAGATTTGGTTTTATATCGGTTGGTCTATCCAAGGAGCAAGCTCAAAACGACCCAATATTTGTATCGTTATGCAGGGAAAACATACAGTGAAGATGAAGTTTACCGCTATTTGGACAAGCTCTACAACTCCCATAAAGAACAGGTTCAGCAAATCAGTTTTTGCCACACACAAATGGTTTTGGATGGAAAGATTAGTATCGTTTTCTATGATGTGACTACAGTGTATTTTGAGATTGACGATGAAGACACATTGCGTAAGACTGGTTTTTCTAAAGAGGGGAAACACCAAAACCCACAGATTGTTTTGGGTTTGTTAGTAAGCAAAGGAGGTTATCCTTTAGCTTACGACATCTTTGAGGGTAATCAATTTGAAGGCGAAACTATGCTACCTATTATTGACTCGTTCAAGAGAAAATACGGATTGAAACAGCTTATTATCGTTGCCGATTCCGGACTGCTTTCCAATAAGAATATAGAAAAACTCCAAAAAAATAATTACGAATTTATCTTGGGAGCAAGAATCAAAAATGAAACACTTGCTGTCAAAAAGGAAATTCTTTCCTTATCGCTGAAGAATGGTGAAAGCAAAATTATAGATAAAGGCAAATTAAAGCTGATTATCTCTTACTCTGACAACAGAGCCAAGAAAGACCAATACAACAGGGAAAGAGGATTGGCAAAGCTTGAAAAACGGATTAAGTCGGGAAAACTGACGAAAGCTAATATCAACAACAGAGGCTACAACAAATACCTGAAATTGGACGGAGAAGTGAGTGTTACTATCGACAAAGAAAAATTTTTGGCTGATACAAAATGGGACGGGCTAAAAGGTTACATTACCAACGCAAAACTCAGCAAAGATGAAATTTTAGAAAACTATGCTCATTTATGGCAGATAGAAAAGGCGTTTAGAATAGCCAAAACAGACTTAAAAATCAGACCTATTTATCATCGAAAACAGCAACGCATTGAAGCGCACATTTGTCTAAACTTTGTTGCCTACAAAGTTTACAAAGAGTTAGAACGCCAACTAAAAGAAAAGGAGTCCGATTTATCTGTAGAAAAAGTAATAGACATACTACAAAGTATCTATCAGATTGAAATCAAAAATCCAGTAAATGATGAAACTTTACAAAAAACTATTTTACTTACAGACGAACACAAATATCTTCAAAAATTATTTGACTTTTAATTTTGGGTGTCCCAGAGCGGAAAACAGGAAAAAACGTAAGTAGTTGTAATTTCACGCCTAATTGTCGCAAGCAATCTTTTACAATAGTGTTATCTGTTTGGTTGTTGCAGTTTGAAAGTCCAGAATGAATTGAATGAAGTGTTTTTATTACCGCTTCAATAGGATTGCTGATATATTGAAGTGTATTTGTGTCAATGTCTTTCAGATTTCCTATTGCTGACATTGCTGTTAAAACATTTTCAGTGTCTTTCGATTTGTTTAAAGCACTTTCTGCTTTTTCAGAGGCTTCGGTTGCATTTTTTTTAGCTTCATCTGTTTTTTGTACAATGTCGTCTATTTTGGTTTCAGCATCATTTACTTTTGTTTCAATTCCTTCAATCTTGTCAATTTTACTTTGAGATGCATCTATTTTTTCAATTGCCTCAATAGATTTAGTTTCTGCTTCATTTGATTTTTCAATTGCTCTTTCTGCACTTTTTGCAGTATCAATATTGATAATTATAGGGATAAAAATTCCTAAAAATCCAATTACACCAATCCAAATTGTAACCCACATATTAAGTCGGTCAATATCTTTTCCGATTTCTTCTTTTGTTCTGTCAACTTCTAAATCTACTTGTTTCGCAAGAAACTCAATATGATTTTTCAGTTCATTTAATTGTGTTTCTGTTAAAAGATAATTTCCTTGCTTGTCCGCTTTCGGAAAAACAAAAAATGGTTTTAGGTCAATATCTTTAAATTGTGTTTTATCGTCAGCCAAATATTTTGTAGTAAGTATTTTTGCTACTTGTGTGGTAAGTTCTTTGTCTAATTCTTTTTTTGCAGAACTGTCCGCATTGATAAATACAATTTTAGGCATGAGTAAATCTTTCTTTGCTTGTTCTTCAATTACATTTGAAATAATTTCGGAAACTTCTTTCTTTTGATTATCCTCTAATGCACTTATTTTCCATTGCCAAATAACAAGTCCAAGTATTACAAAAACAACCATTGGTGGTATGGTTATTTTTAAAAGGTGAATATATGCTTTATCATTTATATTCATACTTTTTCTAATATGCTATTCATAATTGTTGTAGGAAAATAATCAGGGAATTTATAAATGAGATTTTTGTAATCCCCTTCATCGTCTGCTTCTGTATATGGGAACAATTTTGCAAATCCAATATCGCTTCCTTCAATTTCTTTTACAACTTTGATAGCACTCTCAAAAATTAGTTGGTCGTGGGTCAATACCGTCCCAAACGATTAAAAAAAAGAGGATAAGTTTTGTAACTCTAATTACCATAGAGGTTGTAGAACAAATCAAATCCTCTTATGACAAATGTAACATTATTTTCTCAGATTATTTCGCTTATTGACCGTTCATCTTTCAACAAATTGGTTAAAAAGCACAATAGTGATAAACACCAAAAAGGCTATGACAGTTGGACACATTTAGTAGCTATGTTATTTTGCCAGTTTGCTAATAGTCAGTCTGTGCGAGACATCAGCAATGGCTTGCGTTCTGCCACAGGCAACCTCAATCATTTTGGCGTATTATCAGCACCTTCAAAATCCAGCGTAAGCTATCAAAACAAAAACAGGGATTGGGAGTTGTTTAGGGATTTCTATTATTTATTGTTAGAGCGTTTAGGACAGCAAGCAGGATTTAAACAGACAAAATTCAAAATAAAGAGCAAAATATTCCTTTTGGACAGCACAACGATAAGCCTATGTCTTTCGGTCTTTGATTGGGCTAAATACAAGACTGCCAAAGGAGCTATAAAGATGCATACATTACTGGATTACGATGGTAATCTACCAACTTATGTCAACATTACCGATGGTAAAACTGCGGACAATAAAGGAGCTTACGATATTCAACTGACCAAACAAAGTGTTATCGTTGCCGATAGGTTTTACAATGATTTTCATTTGCTTAATGTTTGGGACAGCAACTCGGTTTTCTTTGTAGTTAGGCACAAAGAAAACCTACAATTCAGTACGGTAAAGGAATTGGAATTACCTGAGAATAGACATCAGCATTTGCTCAAAGATGAAATCATTAGCCTTTCAAAACAAACTTCTCGTGAAAAGTACAAAGGTAAACTCAGAAGGGTTTCTGTTTGGAGTGAAGAACATCAATGTGTCATTGAACTCATTACCAACAATTTGAAATGGTGTGCAAATACCATTAGCGAACTCTACAAAAGCAGGTGGCAGGTAGAAATATTTTTTAGAGAAATCAAACAGCTTTTACACATCAAATCCTTTATTGGTACAAGCCCCAATGCTGTTTGGATACAGATATGGACAGCTCTCATTACTATTTTATTGCTAAAAGTGCTTAAGACAATGGCAAAATACAATTGGTATCTGTCCAACCTAATGGCTTTTATTAGGCTTAACTTATTTGTAAAAATCAACCTCAGGCATTGGCTGGACAAACCCTTTGAACCCCCTCCAAAACCAATACAAAAAAATATACAAGGGGTCCTGTTTCATTTTTAGCAAAAACAAGGGTTGAAACCATTGATGCTATGGAAACATTTTATTATCTAAAAAACGTTTAGGACACTATTGGTTTATTAACTAAAACGGTCAACACTATTTAGGGACGGGCAAAGACCACAAACTTACTTAAACGTCCCAAGATGCTATCTTAAAGCATAAATCATTGATGTTGGTGTAATACGGATAGTCATAGATGTTTTCTTATATATCCCTATAAAACGCATTAAAAATTACGCTCGTAAAAACGGTAATTCTGTTGACTTTAACACAATGTTTAATAACCGATTAGGAATATATAATAGTCCAATCTCGGCTACGCCTTATTGTACTAAATATATTGCTCTATCGGCATTTACCATTGTAAAACACAAAATAGATTAGACTATTTTGTGTTGACAATTGGTATAAATTCCTTATCCCATTCTTACCATTCAAGGTTTTCTTACCTTGAATAGTTAATATTTTGTGTTTTAAACGCTTTTGGAAATTCTTCGTTGTTCGTTCCTCACTTCTCAGAAAGACAAACACCATAAAACATTCGTGCCACGACTCCAAGTCGTGGCACTAATATATTTTAACAAAGTGGAGAGAAATACCTCTACCGCTACCCTATTATATCATTCAAAGTTTTAGACGGACGCATAACAGCTGTAACTTTATCTGTATTAGGAAAATAATATCCTCCTAAATCAACAGCGTGTCCTTGTACTTTTGCTAATTCTTCTACTATTTGATCTTCATTGTCAAATAATTGCTGTGCTACTGGTGCAAAAGCTTTTTTCAAATCAGCATCTTCATTTTGAGTAGCTAAAGCCTGTGCCCAATACATGGCTAAATAAAAATGACTTCCTCTGTTATCTAATTCGTTTACTTTTCTTGAAGGAGATTTGCCATTGGTCAATACTTTTTCTGTAGCTTTATCTAATGCTTTAGCTAAAACAGAGGCTTTGTTATTTCCATACAACAGAGCTAAATGTTCTAAAGATTCAGCCAAAGCTAAAAATTCTCCTAAAGAATCCCATCTTAAATGGTTTTCGCTTTCCAGCTGCTGTACGTGCTTAGGTGCCGAACCGCCCGCACCTGTTTCAAACAAACCACCACCATTCATTAAGGGCACTATTGAAAGCATTTTGGCACTTGTTCCTAATTCAAGAATTGGGAATAAATCGGTATTGAAATCTCTTAGCACATTTCCTGTAACGGAAATAGTATCTAATCCGTCTTTTAATCTTTCCAGTGTATATTTAACGGCTTCTTCTTGAGATTTAATGTAAATTTCTGCACCCGTTTGATCTATATCTTTTAAATAAGTGTTTACTTTTTTAATTAGCTCCGCATCATGAGGTCGGTCTTCGCTTAACCAAAATACAGCAGGTGTTTCACTTAGCTTAGAACGTTTTACGGCAAGTTTTACCCAATCTTGTACCGGAGCATCTTTGGTTTGGCACATACGCCATATATCGCCTTTTTCTACATCATTGCTCAATAAAACTTTTCCATTTCCGTCCAATACTTGTACTGTTCCTTCTTCTTGTATTTCAAAGGTTTTATCGTGCGAACCATATTCTTCTGCTTTTTGAGCCATTAAACCCACATTAGGAACCGTTCCCATAGTGCGTGGGTCAAAAGCACCGTGCTTTTTACAAAAATCTATAGTTTCTGAATATAAAGGAGCATAACTACTATCCGGAATTACTGCTTTAGTATCTTGTTGTTGTCCTTTTTCGTTCCACATTTGCCCGGAGTTTCTAATCATAGCAGCCATAGAAGCGTCTATAATTATATCGCTAGGTACATGCAGGTTGGTTATTCCTTTGTCAGAATCTACCATAGCTATTTGCGGACGCTCGGCATATATTTTTTCTATCTCTTTATTTAAACGATCTTTTTCTGCTTGTGGCAATTCTTGCATTTTGCTAACAAAATCGCCAAAACCATTATTTACATCTACGCCCAATTTATCCATTAAATCTCCATTTTTTTCAAATAAATCTTTAAAGAAAACTTTAACGGCATAGCCAAAAATAATAGGGTCAGACACTTTCATCATTGTAGCTTTCATGTGCAATGAAAATAACACACCTTGCTTTTTAGCATCGGCTACTTGCTCAGTTAAAAACTTTTTTAAAGCTTTTACACTCATGTAAGAAATATCTATAACTTCATCTTTAAGCAAAGGCAAACTTTCTTTTAATACAACAGTATTTCCACTTTTAGTTTTCAATACAATTTTAGCATTTGTAGCTTCGCTAAGTGTTTTAGATTGCTCATTATGTCTAAAATCTCCACTGCTCATAGTAGATACATGCGTTTTAGAGTCTTTGCTCCACGCTCCCATTTTATGTGGGTTATTCTTGGCATACAATTTTACGGGTTTTGGAGCTCTACGGTCAGAGTTTCCTTCTCTCAACACAGGATTAACAGCACTACCTTTTACTTTGTTATAGCGTGCTAATATATCTTTTTCTTTAGCATCTTTTGGTTCTTCTATATAATTAGGTATAGCATATCCATTAGCTTGTAGTTCTTTAATGGCAGCTTTAAGTTGAGGCACAGAAGCACTAATGTTAGGCAATTTAATAACATTAGCTTCTTCTTTTTTTACCAATTCGCCTAAATAGGCTAAACCGTCCGGTGATTTTTGTTCATCTGTTAAATAGTCTTGAAAAGCGTCTAAAATTCTTCCTGCTAAAGAAATATCGGAAGTTTCTACATTAACTCCTGCTGCTTTAGCAAATTTTTGAATAATAGGAAGAAAAGAAAATGTAGCCAAATAAGGGGCTTCATCTGTAATGGTATATATAATTTTCTCTTTGTCTGACATGTGTATATTTTAGTTTGGTTAACAAATGAGGTGCAAAGGTATGGAATTATACAATTATTATAAATGAAGATTCATTAAAACTGCTTAAAATTTTATTAAAAAATAAGATTTAGCTATATTTACTTAATGAAAAAAATTTTATTTACTACTGCTTTAATATTTTCGCTATTAACGGTTAGTGCTCAACGTTTTTTTGTTAATGAGGATAACACACTTACCGTATGCGATACTAGTTATACACCTGGAGGCATTAGTGCCGATTCTGTATTGATTTGCCAAAATCCTCAAGAAGGAACAGCTACCATCTCTGGCAACTGTGTTAATTACACACCAAACCCTAACTACTTTGGTTATGATTCTATGTGTGTTAGTGTTTGTATGGCTGGTGTTTGTGTAGATACTATGGTAAACATTACTATTAACCCGGTAGGAGAAAATCATATTTTTTCTATACCGGAAGATGCTTCATATTTTGCTTGTGAAGCAGTTTTAGCTGGTGGTAGTGATGTCATATTTACTATAAGTTCTGCACCTACTTATGGCGTAGCAGGCACTAATCCTGCATGTGTTACCTATAATGCCGGTGGCACAAACTACGTTGGTTATGACACTGTAGGTATTATAATGTGTGTAGATACGCTATGCGATACTTCTAATATTGTTTTCAATATGACACCTGTTACAGAAACTATAAATGTAGTAGATAGTGGCAATGGTGTTTCTATTTGTTATTCAGATTTAATGACCACACTTGATAGCTTTAGTACTATTTCTATAACTACGCAACCAAATCCTGGGACTGCAAGTGTAAATGGAAATACCAACTGTGTAGATTATGTGCCAGATCCGGCAGTAGTAGCTACAGGAAATGGAGGGACAGACCAGCTAAGCATACAAGTTTGCAACCCCAATGGTATTTGCGATATAACCAACGTAAATATTAACATATTAGGTTTTACGGTTTTTAATAATACTAATGCTGCTCAATTAGCTCAATCTTTAGCAGGAAGTGGGGTAACCATTACAAACCCTGTTTTAAATTGTAATAATGCAGGTTCAGGAAGTTTTATAAATGCTCCTGGGGCATTGGGCATTAAAGATGGTGTAATCTTATCTAGTGGAGAAGCAATAGACGCACAAGGTGTTCCCGGAGATTTTCCTTCTACTAGTTTTGGCGGTGGTGGAGATCCTAATTTAAACGCTTTACTAACATCTATGGGCGAAACATACGACACCTATGATGCCTGTGTTTTAGAATTTGATATTCAAGTATTAGGAGATTCTTTGACTTTCAATTATGCCATGGGCTCTGAAGAATATCCTGAACCGGTAACAAATGCTGATAACTATGTATGTGGAGCTGTAAATGATATTTTTGGATTTTTTATTTCAGGTCCAAATCCGGTAGGTCCAAATTATAGTAGCCAAAATGTAGCATTAATACCCGGATCAACTACACCTGTATCTATTAATACTGTTAATAGTGGTATTTCAACTACTTTCCCAACAGCTAGCACTTGTGTGTTAACAAACACAAATCATTATAATGGAGCAATAAATATGATTAGCTACGATGGAGTAACTAATGCTTTACAAGCTAAGGCTTTAACCGTTCCTTGTCAAACCTATCATTTCAAATTAGCTATAGCAGATGGAGGCGATGAAGTATGGGATTCAGGTGTTTTTTTAGAAGCAGGAAGTTTTCAATCTATTCCTGTAAGTTTGGCTTCGCAAACTAACTTAGGTAATGCCTTCACTAATGCTGTAGAGGGTTGTGTAGAAGGTGAGTTTATTTTTCAACTTACATCTCCTTTGCCTAATGACTATACCATACACTTTGGTGTAGGCGGTACGGCAACAAACGGTGTTGACTACCAACTTGTAGAAGACAGCGTAGTTATTCCTGCCGGAGATACTTCTTTTGTCGTTAATATTAACACTATAGATGACGGAGTAACTGAACCTACTGAAACTATAAAATTATATCTGTTAAATCCTTGCACCAACTTAGCTTATGATAGTGCTGAAATTTTACTTATAGATGCAGTTCCTTTTAGCTTAACAGCTAATATTCCTCCACCTCCAAGAATTTGTTCTGGAGATACGATAGGTGTTATAGCTATAGTAAACGGAGCTAATAGTGGTGCAGCCACTTACCAATGGACACAAGACGGCACTGTATTGAGTCCCAACTCAAGTGCTACAAATGTAATACCTCCAGATAGTAGATGGTATTATGTTGATTATTCTTTAGGTGCTTGTACCCAATCTGATTCTATATTTATTGAAGTAAGTGAGTTTAGCGTTGATATAGATTCTTCTTCTATTTCCTGCCCCGGCACTAATGACGGTAGCCTATGGCTTACTCCTCAAAATAGCATTGGTAATGTAACTTATTCTTGGAATCCTTCGGGAAGTACGGATTCTATTATTAATAATTTAGGCCCTAACACTTATATTTATACCGTTACAGACCAATCGGGTTTACATTGTGGTACTATAACAGACTCCGTTACACTAACAGAGCCAGCCGGTTTATCTATTAATTATGATAGTACTAATATTTCTTGTAAAAATGCCAATGATGGTACTATTACATTAACAAGCCTACAAGCTAATGCCAATTACGAAGTAGCCGTTTATTATGAAGGAACTGTATTGTACCCACTTCAGCCCTACACTTCTAATGGTAGTGGCGAAATTTTATTTAATGGTTTAGCACCAGGACTATACGATTCTATTTATGTACTTTATGTAGCCAGTAGTTGCGATAACTCTATTAGCGTAAATTTAGAAGAACCGGATTCCTTACTTACTAATATAAATTTATCAAACACCATTGCCTGCTATGGACAAACTGCCGATAGTTTATTTACTACCACCACAGGAGGAACACTACCCTACACTTATGCTTGGAGCAATAGTGCTACTACCCCGTCAATTACAAATGTAAGTGTGGGAACTTATTGGGTACAAATTACTGACTTAAACAATTGCCAAACATCAGATACTTTAGTTGTAACTCAACCAGATTCTATTTACTTTACTTTAGCAAGCGATAGTACTACTTGCTTTGGCTACAATGACGGCAAAGCCTATATTGATTCTATAAGTGGCGGATTTTTACCATATACCTATGCTTGGGATGCCACTGCTGCTAATCAAACTACAGACACTGCTTTTAACTTAACCCAAGGCACTTATAGTGTTACTGTTACTGACAATAGCAACTGTAGTTTCACTAAATCTATTACCGTAGAACAAGCTTTAGAAATTCAGCTTTCTGAAACGCATACTAATATTACATGTAATGGCGAAACTACAGGAAATATTGATGTAAGTGTTGTTAACGGTATAATGCCATTTACTTATGCGTGGACAGGACCAAGTGGCTTTACTGCCAATACCGAAGACATAAATAACTTAGGTGCCGGCACATACAGTTTAACATTTACCGATGCTAAAGGATGCCAAGATACTATTTCAGCAACAATAACAGAACCTACAGCTCTTAGCTTAAATGTATCTTCTACAAATATTACTTGCAAAGATTTAGATAATGGAACAGCTACAGTTACAACTACAGGTGGCTCGCCTAATTATACTTACGCTTGGAATGGAGGCACTAATCCTTCTAATAATGCTGTAACGGGCTTAGCTCCAGGAACATACCAAGTGGTAGTAACAGATGCTAATGGATGCCAAGATTCAATTTCAACGCAACCTATTACAGAACCGGATTCTTTATTATTAACTGTAGATAATATAACTAATGTAAGTTGCAATGGTGGCAATGACGGTGCTATAAATGTAAGCACGCAAGGCGGTACACCAAATTACACTTATAGTTGGACTAATAGCGGTGGTTCTAATGAAGATTTAGCTAATGCAGCTGCCGGTACTTATGCCCTAACGGTTACAGATGTAAATAACTGTACTTATACCGTAACAGAAACTGTTACAGAACCTACAGCTATACAAATCAATTTAAGCAAAACTGATATAGATTGTTTTGGTGCAAGTACTGGTGCTATTGATGCTACAGTAAGTGGTGGAACAGTGGCTACATCATACACCTATGCTTGGAGTAGCTCAAATGGTTTTACTGCTAATACAGAAGATATAAACAATGTAGCAACCGGAACATACACATTAACCATTACAGATGATAATAACTGTACGGAAACTGCAACTGTAACATTAAATCAACCGGCTACAGTAGAAATTGCTATTGATATGACTCCTGTAAATTGTTTTGGTGGCAATGATGGCACTTTAACGGCAAGTGTTACCGCAGGAGGAACTGCTCCTTTTGCTTATCAATGGGATGCTAATGCAGGAAATCAAACCGGAGCAACAGCTTCAAATTTAAGTGCAGGAACTTATACTGTAGAGGTTACAGATGCCAATAACTGTACTTATACAGAAAGTGCCACAGTTACACAGCCGTCTGCACCACTATCTTTAACTATAGATTCTACAGATATAAGCTGTGCTGGCTATGATGATGGAACAGCAACGGTGGTAGCTACCGGAGGAACGCCTAACTATACTTACAGTTGGACAAATGCTAATGGGCAAACTTCGGCTACGGTTACTAATTTAGGCTCAGGTGCTGTATCCGTTACTGTTACAGACGCCAATAATTGTACACAAACCATTAGCACTACTATTAATGAACCAACACCATTAGTATTAATTGCTACACCGGACTCGGCAAACTGCTGGGGCGAAAACTCTGGAAGTATAAGCCTAACGGCAAGTGGCGGTACCGGGTTTGGATATTTATACTCTATAAATAATGGCGTAGATTTTCAAAATGATACTGTATTTACAGGGTTAAGTGCCGGAGTATATAATCAAATAGTGGCTCAAGACTTAGGTTCAAGTACAGAGTGTATTTCTCAACCCATACAAACCATAGTTGACCAACCCGATTACTTTACTTTTAATATTAATCCTGCCGATACTACACTTCAATTATCGGAAACAGTTAGTTTAGAATTAGTGATAGATAGTCCTTATACGGTAAATGATATTACGGCTATATCTTGGAATCCAACAGAAGGATTAAACTGTACAGATTGTATAAATCCGGAAGTTTTAAGCTACGAACATTATACGGAGTATGAAGCATTAGTTAGCTATATTGGCGATGATGAGGTATGGTGTACACAAACTTCTACAACAGTTATACAAGTAGAAAATAACTTAAATTTATTTATACCCAATGCTTTTACGCCTTCAAGTTTTGATAATGTAAATAGTACTTTTCAAATTTATGGAGAAGGGATAGAAGCAATGGAAATGAAAGTATTTAACCGCTGGGGAGAAATGATATTTTTCAGTACCAATCAGTTAGAAGGTTGGGACGGAACTTATAAAGGAAAAGACCAAAACCCGGGAGTTTACTCTTACTATGTGTATGTAAAATACCTTGACAATAAAGAAGTAAAACGCAAAGGAAGTATTACTTTGTTAAGATAAAATTTTCGTTTTACACAACAAAAACAAAAAGCTGAACGTATTTATAGTGTTCAGCTTTTGTTTGTTAACTATAAGATAACTTTACGCTAAACTTAATTTTTAGTAACTTTGTAGGTTATTGTTACTTTATAAAAAGGTACTTATGATGAAAAAAATACTTTTCTTATTAATTATTAGTTTTGTTAGTTTAGCTGTTTTTGGACAAAATTTTAATATGTCTAATGCCACAGTAAATGTAGATTGTACAACAGGAGGTACTTTATTTGATAGTGGGGGAAATGGTAGCACATATAGTAATAATGAAAATTTTGTTATAACAATATGTCCAGGCTCTCCAGGTTTTGGAGTATTTACAACAATGGATGTAATGGATATAGCTACTGGAGATCAAATTATGGTATATAATGGTAATTCCACCGCAGCACCTACATACCCTGACATGCCCCTTGATGAAAATACAAATTATGGTAATGGAGCACAATTTCAATCAACCGTAAGCAATACAAGTGGATGTTTAACTTTTGAATTTATTTCTAATGGGGATGGTACAGTTGGAAATTTTGAATTCGGCTTAAGTTGTGAACCAAGATGTCAAGAAGTTATTTCTTATATCGGATTTGCAGATCCTGATACTGTACATGAAAATGGAGAAGTTTATATTAATATCTGTCCTGGAGATACCTTAGATATTTCTGGAAATGCAAATTTCCCTGAGAATAATACTGAATACGCTCAAAGTGAAGCAACCTCAATTTTCTCTTGGAATTGGGGAGATAATACACCTAATGAAACAGGGCAAAATCAAACACATTATTACCCCGCACCTGGAGGATATTTATTAACCTTAAATGTTGAGGATATTAATGGTTGTATTAATTATCAAGACCAAGTTATTAAAGTTAGAGTTGCTCCCGAACCAATTTTTGATACACTAGTACCAGATACAACTCTTTGTCTAAACGGAATTGATACTTTAACCGCTAGACCTTTGGGAGAGCTTCTAGTAACTGGAGATTATATCATTGGAGATACTCAATTTTTTCAGCCACCATTGTTTAGTGGAGACTCAATTTTTTTACCTGACGGTAATGGTGCTGGATATAATACTTCAGTAAACATCTCTAGTTTCCCTTCAAATGCAACTATTCAAAACTGTGGAGACATTCTTGAGGTTTGTATTAATATGGAACATTCCTATTTAGGAGATTTAGAAATCTCGTTAACCTGCCCTAGTGGTCAAACAGCCATATTAAAAGAATATCCTGGCGGTGGTGGGACTTATCTAGGAAATGCCTTAGATGATGGCACTACAAATCCAGGTCAAGGTCTTGAATATTGTTTTAGTCCTGCAGGTACAGGTTTACTAGTAAATGGTCCAACCCAAGCAGGAACTTTATCAGTTGGGCAAACTAAAGTTCCAGGTTTATATGCTCCTGTAGACCCATTTACTACATTTGTAGGATGTCCTATAAATGGACAATGGACCCTTAATATTACAGACAATCTAACCATAGATAATGGATATATCTTCAACTGGCAACTAAACTTTGACCAATGTCAATATCCTCAAATTGATTCATTTTATATGATATATGGATTAGGACATTGGGAACCTCACCAAATGATAACAGGTATTAATGTTGATTCCAATAGTATTATTGTGGAGCCTGATACGCTTGGGGTACATACGCTTACTTATGTTATTGAAGACCAATTTGGCTGTAAATATTCCAATGACTACAACGTACTTGTAGAAGGCTTTGATGTAATTGCAAATCCTCAAGACACCACTATCTGCGAAGGTGAATCAGTACAACTAAATGCTACCGTAGATGGCGAAACCATAACTTGCGAAACTGATTATTTAGTTTATGAAATACCTTACAATAAAGAAGAAGGTACATTAATACCTTTTAATTTTTCTAATGCTAATAATGGAGCTAGCCAAGCTATAACTATGCCGTTCCCATTTAGGTTTTATTGTGCTAATTCAACAAGTGTAAGAGCCTATACTGATGGCTACATATCATTTTTAAACACAGGAGCATCTATACCTAATAATGCTCCGTTTCCTACTGCCGTTATGCCTAATAGTTTAATTGCTTTAATGTGGGACGATTTAGTAGATTCCGCTTCAGCAAGTGGTTACTTCGTTTCGGGTACTGCTCCTTACAGAAAAATGGTTATTGATTTTGACTTAGTTCATAATGGAGGCACTCCCGCTACAGAACCCGTTAAAGGACAAATCATACTGTACGAAACAACCAATATGATTGATATTTTATGTGAAAACTGTCAACAAGATGCTGATGACCCTACCGCCAGCCAAGGAATGGAAAACTTTACCGGTGCTTATGGAAGTTTTACCCCTGGAAGAAATAGTGGTGCTTGGTCGGCTACAAATAGTGCTTGGCGTTATTACCCTCAAAGTAGTTTAAATACTGATTACACCGTATTTTGGACACCTAATGCAACATTAGTGGGAGATTCTACGCAAGCTCCCTTTGCTACTCCTTTAGCTACTACAGATTATATTGTGGATATAAAAAGAAATGATAATAGTTGTAATTATAAAGACACCGTAACAGTTAATGTTATCCCTCATTTTTCATACAATTTTGCCAACGATACATCTATCTGTTCAGGGCAAAGTGTACAACTTAATGTTACAGGCAATGCCACAAATATAGCTTGGACACCAAATGACGGAACTATTAATGATACCACTATTTTTAATCCTACTATTACTCCCGATTCAAGTTCGGCTTACTACGCTTTGCTTGATTCTGCCGGCTACTGCCCTACTTTAGATACGGTAAATATCCTGTTTATAGAACAAGTAATTGTTGATACCACTATAGTAACTAATCCCCCTTGTAATGGAGCTGCTTCTATTGAAATAATATTAGATACTGCCAGTTCTCCTGCTCAATTTTCAATAGATGG